>CAYOTD010000014.1:0-17489 GCA_964406685.1 uncultured Solibacteraceae bacterium
TTGATGCCGAGGGCGGCCAGGTCCCGGATCATGCGATCGGGATCGGGGAACCGCTTCGGGCTCCACTTCCACTTCATCGAGTAGGTCGCTTCCTCCCAGCCCGGCTCCAGGCCGATCCAGTCGAGGGGGACGTCCTCGCGCCGGAAACCCGCCGCTGTCCGCAGCACGCCGTCCTGCTCTTCGAGGTATCTCGACTGGTAGCCGAGCCCGAGGGCCCAGCGCGGCGCGAGCATCGGCCGGCCCGTCAGCGCGGTGTAGTGGTCCAGGATGCGCCGGTAGGAGGGGCCGTAGAGGATGTAGTAATCCTGCTGCCCGCCGTCGGCGGTGACGCTGTAGGAGTCCGTCCCCGTGAAGTCGAAGACGTGGCGATAGGTGTTGTTCGAGTAGTAGCCGTAGCCGCGGCTGCTGAGGAAGAACGGCACCGTGGCTTCGTTCGAGCGGAACGCGCGCCACCACTGTAGCTTCCGCCCGCGCAGGTCGAGGGCGATCCGCTGGAAGCCGAGCCCGTAGAAATGCTCGTCCGGCGCCATGGTCACCTGCTGGGGCTCGCCGCTCTGCTCGAACAGCACGCGCCCCGCCCGGTCCATCACCTTCAGCCGGAACGGGCGCAGGTTCGCGCCGATCTTCAGGCTGGCCGTTTCAAGCCACAGCGCGTCCCGCGACGCCGTGGCGCGGATTGGAACGGGCGGCCAGTCGTCCCGGACGAAGCCCCAGCGAACAGTGAGCGCCTCGCGGAACTTGCCGTCGGAGGCGGTGCGCACCCGCACCATGTCCTTGGTGACGGCCTGAATCCGCACCTGGGCGCCGCCCTGGCACCGCAGGACGGCCGCACCGCGCTCGACCGGCCCGGGCGAGCAGTCGTCGAAAGGACCGGCCGCGGCCGGCGTGCCCGCTGCCGCCGCGAGCGCCAGGAGAAGACGAATCGTCATCATCAGATCAGGTGTAGCGCAAAGCGCGGCTGTCTACAATCGGGAATATGACTGCCGCCTGCCGGGACTTCCGCGAGGCGCTTCGGCACGGATGAAGGGCGTCGGATCAGGACAACCGGGACGTTCCCGGCCCGGCGGATGGTTTGAAGGCATCCTCCCGCCCGCGATCTGGAACAAGCGATGAGGCATCGTTGTCCAATCGTGATATGACGGAGTGTCCTCGAAACACCGTAACTTCCCGGCCGCCGGCGCTGTGGGCGGCGACCGCCGTGGCCGTACTCGCCAGCATTGCGTTGCCGGCGGCGGTGGCCTGCTCGTGTCCGCCCACGCCACCCCCCTGCGAGGCATACTGGCGGTCGCCGATGGTCTTCCTAGGGACAGTGACCGGGATACTTGCGAGTCCGGACGGCGGTGTCAAACGGCTGCGGATGCGAATCGACCGGGTCTACAAAGGAGTCTCCGAGCCGGCTCTAGTCCTCTTTGACGACGGCATGTGTGACGGCCCGGACTTGCGCCTGGGCGAGCAGTATCTGATGTACACGCGTCGTGATGAAGAGGGCAAGGTGCCTTTCCGCGGCTGCACGCGCAGCCGGCTCGTCGAGTACGCCGAGGAGGACCTGAAGTACCTGGACAGCCTCGGCCAACTGGCCCCCACGGCATCGGTGTTCGGGCAGGTGATGGTGGAACCGGACGGCCCGGGGGGCAACAAACCGCTCCCGGGTGCGGTGGTTGAGATCCAGGGACCGGATCAGACACTCGCGGCGACCTCCGACGACAAAGGACACTACTCGTTCAGCAAGCTGGAACCCGCGAAATACACCGTCAGGGCAAGTCATCCCGATTTTCGCACGCCCCCCTTCTACCGCAAAGGCATTCCGGTCAGAGTTCAAGCCCGTGGCTGTGCGGTGGTCAACCCGCTACTGCGCAAGCGCTGGCCGGGCACAATCGAAGGGCGCTTGATACGATCGGACGGGACTCCGGCACCTGCCGGGATCGACGTGGGACTGATTCGCGTGGGGGGACAAGGCGCAGACGAGGAATCCACGCGTGTTCTCGCGGAAGACGTGGAGACCGATGAGCATGGCAAGTATGTCTTTCGCGGCATCGCGCCCGGGCGGTACAAGATCGTAGTGCACGACTGCTGCTTTCCGACCTCGGAAGTCCCTTATCCGGCCATCTACTGGCCGGATGCGAGCACGGAGGCTGCGGCTTCCGAGATCGAGGTGGGCAACGCCGCTGTCTCGCGCCGCTGTGACTTCCACCTGCCTCCGAAAGTCGGAAGCAAGCTGGTCAGCGGTCTCGTGTTGCTCCCGGACGGCAGACCGGCCGCGGGAGTGCGGATTCAGATCCTCAAACTCCCGGAAAACGCCATCACGGACTACGACCCCACCGTGGATGCATCCGGCCGCTTCTCGTTTGCGGCCATGGAGGGCCTGGAGTACAGCCTGACCGCAATCGGCACCGGAATCTCCCGGTTGGCCTCCGCGCCGGTGCATGTCTCAGCCGGAAAGGGACCGCAGTCAGTGATCCTGGTACTGGGTGGCCCGGAGCCGTTCAGCGGGAATCGCTGAGCGCCTTTGTGCGCTGTGACGGCGCCCTGCGATTCGGCCTCTTTTCACCAACCGGATGCATCGGATTACAGATGCGGCGGCGCCGAGCAGTTCACCTTGCAGCCCGCGATGAAGTCGCGGTAGCGGCGCCGGCCGAGTTCGCTGTCCGTGGTCACCGCGTTGATCCGCAGCACGGTCAGGCCGGTGTATGCCGACCACTGGAACGCGTTCCGAATGTTGTCCCAGCCTCGGTCGCTGACAACGCCTCCCTCCAGGGCATTCTCCCCTTTGATGACCACGCCTTTGTTCGCCGCGCCCCGCGCCACCCAGAACACCAGGGTTTTGGCGAGCGAGAAGGCGTGACTGCTTCCATCCCATTCCATGTCGTCCTTCTCGAGGCAGGTGAAGTGGAAGTCGACCTTTGCCCGGCCGCGGTATGAGGCAATCATGTTGAGGACGTTTTCGTATCCGTACGCGTGCGCCTCGTCCTTCAGATTCCCGAGGCTGGTTTGGATCAGGCCGGCGGCCATCTCGGCGCCGCGGGGATGCTCCGCGTGGTCCATCATCTGCCAATGGACGCCGGCCATCTTGAGTCCGATCGGCGTCCCCGCGAACGCGCCATCGGTGAAGGTCGCGATCGCGGCATCCAGCATCCGGCGGCCGTGATCGACCAGGGAGTGGTTATACCAGTCGATGAAGTCGCGCCCGTACTGCGTGCGGACCGCATCGTTGCGCGACATGAACCCGCCGGCACGGCCCCGGGACGGATTCTGGTCGTCCGGCGGACCGATCTGTGCCGCCGCGGTCAACGGGTTGTCGCCCAGAGTTTCCTTCCAGGCGGCGTTCACTCCGTCCAGGTCGCGATACTTGTTCAGCACCCAGGCGCGGAAATCGGCCCGCGCCGGACCGCTGTAGGCCTGGAAGCAGCCGCGCGTCGGGAATCCGCAAGCCCCACCGTCGTGCGCGTTGTAGGAGGGATAGCGCAGCTCGCCCGCCGGCCCCATGCTGAGGTTGATCTCATCGGTCATGGCCGCCTTGGCCGCGAAGTGGCTTTGGAAGGCCTTCATGAACTCGCGATACTGTGGGATCACGAGCCTGTCCTGCCAGACGGAGACGACCTCGCTGCTCGCGTTGTCCCGTTCACTGTGGTACTGGAGCGCCTCCTTCGTCACGCCCTGGTCTTTGAAGTGGTGCCAGATCCAGACCGGAATGGGGACGTCGCAACTGTCGCCCACGTTGCCGCCGCACTGGTGAAACGACAGGATCGGCACCCAGTGAAGGCCCGCCTCTTCGATGGCCGCGACCACCCGGTCGTAGTAGTCCCAGTCGAACCGGTTGTCGCCGGCGCGCTCGACCCTGCCCCACCAGACATCGACGGAGACCGCGTTCACCCCCATGGATTTGGCGGCCTTGAGCTGGGCCTTGAAGTTGTCCCATGCTTCGGGCGGGCCCGCATCGAGGTCCAGCGGAGCCATTACGTTCGCCGTGGCGAGCAGCCCGGCGAAGGCCGGCGCTGAGAGCAGGCCGGCCAGAATCAGCAAGCGCAGATTTCTCGAAGTCACCATGCAGTCTCTCCCCCCTTAACCGGCGGTCCGATTCGGCGTTGACGGAACATCCGTGGCCCCGGACTCGTCATAATCCGAGAGTACTCTTACGCTACGGTCATGACAGCTTCCTCTTCCCTTTGCTCGGACACACCATCGAGCCGCATCTTCGGCTTCAAGCGCCTGGTCGAACGCGTTGACGCGCGAATGGCGCGCATCTTCGTTCCCTGGGTCGTCCGGCATCCGCGGCATCTGCCGGCATTTCTCCGCCTGGCGCGGGCGCACGAGAGAGCGAAGCGGATTCGCGCCCGAGCGCTCAAAGACGGCGTGCGCGTGCCGCCGTTCCTGGTTCTCAGTGTCACCTCGCGATGTAACCTGCGCTGCTCCGGCTGTTTTGCCGGGGCGGTGGGAACCGTCTCGGACTCCCGGACGGCGCGGCCGGCGCTCAGTCTTCGCGACTGGCGCGGCGTCATCGAGCAGTCCGTGGCGCTGGGAGTGATGGGGTTTGTCATCGCGGGCGGCGAGCCGTTCCTGTTGCCGGGCATCGCGAGCCTGTGCCGGCAGTTCCCGGATCGGCTCTTCCTGATGTTCACCAACGGGACGGCTCTCCAGGACTGCGATTTCGAGGTCTTGGGAAGTTGCCGCAATACAGCGGTGGTGGTGAGCGTGGAGGGAGACCGCGATCTTACCGATGGACGGAGGGGATCCGGCGTTTTCGAGCGCGCGCTCTGGTGCCTCGAACGGCTGCGCGACGCGGGTGTTCTGACCGGCCTTGCCGTTACCGTCGGAGCCGCGAATGTCGGGTACTGGTCCGAGCCGCGGAACATCGACGCCCTGATCGCCCGCAGCGGCCCGCTCGCGTTCTTCATCGAACAGATACCGACTGCCGGATGCGAAGCCGGCGCGACGATGGCCGCGGAGCAGCGTTCCCGGTTTCGCGAAACCGTCATACAGTACCGGAGCCGGAACACCGGGGGCGCCTACATCATCCATTCGCCGGCGGATGAAGAGGCGCTGGGCGGCTGCGTGTCCGCGGGCCGGGGCTTTGCCCACGTCAACCCGGCCGGCGACGTTACCGCCTGTCCGGTCTCGCCGCTGGCAACGCACAACGTGACTGCCTCGTCGTTGCGCGAGGCCTTTGCCAGTCCCCTGTTCACCATGATCCGGGAAAACGGGCATCTGCTCGAGACGCAAGGCCACCCGTGCGCGCTGTTCGCCAACGCCGACAAGCTGGAGAGCATGGCGAAGAGCGTGGGGGCTTATCGCACCGGGGCGGCCTCTACAGTTGCAGGGCGTTGACCGGGCGGGGAACCGTGAGAAAATGGAGGCATGGACCGCGAGGAGGCAATCCGCGCTCTGCGGGCACATGAAGCCGAACTGCGCTCCGCCGGTGTCGAAACCGCATCGCTGTTCGGATCGGTGGCGCGCGGCGAGCTTTCCCCGCGCGATATCGACGTGGCAGTGCGCCTGAGGAACGACTTCTCCGCCCCCGGACTCGACTACATCCGTTGCCTGGACACTCTGGAGCGCCGGCTCTCCGAGATCCTCGGCTGCCGCGTGGACGTGGTTGAAGAACCGGCGCGCAAGCCTCGCTTTCAGCGCGAGATCGACAAGGACCGCTCTCTTGCCTTCTGAGAGGCCCGCCCGCCGCCTCGAAGACATCGTCGAGAACGCGCGCGCCATCCAGCGCTACATCGCCGGGATGGAGTTGGCGGCGTTCGAGGAAGACCAGAAGACGTCCGACGCCGTGGAACGTTGCCTGGAGCGGATCAGCGAAGCGGCAGCCAAACTTGGCGACCTTGCGGAGACCCTCATGCCCGATCAACCCTGGCAGCAGGTGCGCTCGCTCGGAAACCGGCTGCGTCACGAGTACGACACGATCCGGGCGGACAGGCTGTGGGACATCGTGAGAGTAGATCTCCCCAAGCTGTGCGCCGCGTGCGAGGACGCGCTGTGCCGCTTGCGGGAAGACAACTGAGGGTCGCGCGGCAGCCTTCCTACACCCTCCGCAGCGTCTCCGCGACCCCGCGCCATTTGCTCAGATGAGGCGTTTGTGCTCTCGTTCGCACGAAACTGGTTACTCTACCATTGTGGTGTGCCCAACCGGAAGCACTGAGGAAGGTGTCTATGAGTGCATTACAGATTGGCGCGTTGGTCGTCGCAGTGGCGCTCGGCCATTTAGCAGCTTCCAGCCGATTCGTAGGCACGAGAATATGCCCCAAATGGTGGGAGCGGTTCATCCTGAGCCGAAAGCACCACTAAATGGCCATTGGAAGTATCTGCGCAAGGCGCTGTATTCGATGTCGCAAGAGCGTGCCGAGAAGGCCTGCATGGAGCTAGGGTTGTTCATCCGGATGCTCGATGATCGGGAGGACGTTTCCGGTTGGCTAAAACAGTTGACGCCCCCTTGGGATTTCGGCCGACTTGTCACGAAGGCTGGACCTGAAAAACGGCTGATGATGCATGATGTTGCGAACAAGATCATCCACGCCAGCGCTCTCGATTGGGACTTGTCAGACACGATGCGTCCCCTACTCATTTGCGAGTCGAAAGAAACAGAAAGATGGGTTCGCGCCGAGATCGACATTGTGACGCTGGCGGCCTTCTGCGGCACACTCATGAGTTGAGCTCGGGTTGCACTATGGACGAGAGAGACCGCTGGTGCGGAGGTGCCAACCAACCAGCTTGAACCGCTTGCCCTGGCCGACGGGATGTCGGGCGAGAGAGCCGACGGCAGATTCCCTACCCCCTCCGCAGCGTCTCGGCCACGCCGCGCCATTTGCGCAGGAGCAGCTCGGCCAGGTTGAGCAGGATCGCCAGGGCCAGCAGACCGGGCCAGAGGCGCACGGCGGCTGGGCTCACGCGGCCGCCGGCCTGGAACACCTCCGCGGGGGAGGGGTTGAAGCGGCCGCCGGTGAACTCCGCTACCCGGCGCAGCAGCGCTTCGTCGTTGCCGTATTCGCGCAGCTCGTCTACGGCGCGGTAGAGGCCCGTCTCGGGAAACACCTTCGAGTCGGCTAACGGGCGCACGCGGAACAGGCCCTGGCGGTCGCCCACCGCCACGCGGCCGCGATAGGCTCCTTCGCTCACCTGACGCACTTCCACCTGCCGTTGGAAGCCGTCGGAGCCGAACACGAAGATGCCGGGGATCGAGCGCGGCGCCTCGGCGTGCCGGCCGAGGCGATAGTCGATGACCAGCTCGCCGTTGGCGCTGTCGTATTCCATCGAGGTCTCGCCGGACTGGGAGTGGGGGAGCAGGTCGCGGGCGACGTTGGCCCAGAACCGGTCGAAGCCCTTCCAGGATACCCACTGCTCGGCCCAGCGGCTCTTGGCGTCGGAGGTAAAGACGATGGCGCGCCCCAGCCCGTACTGCCAGCGGGCCAGCAGCGGCTCTTTCTCGTCGATCTTCAGGATGGTTTCGGCGGTCGGCTTGGCGGTGAAGCGGACATATCCCTTCAGCGGCGGCGCGGATTCCATCCCCACGCCCTCGAGCAACTCCACCGGCTTGACCACGGCCGCGGTCGCCGCCTTCTCCACCGTGGTCGATCCGGTGTGCTCCATCACGTCGCGCAGCAGGATCTGCTCCAGGCCCGAGGGGTCGGTCAGGAAGTAGGACTTGCCGCGCGAGAACGTGGCCACCTTTTCGAGATAGGCGCGGTTGACGTCCTGCCCCAGGCCTACGGTCGAGATGGATACGCGCTGAAGGGCGGCCTCCTTGGCCAGGCTGATCGAATCGCCCTCCTCCGAGATACCGTCGGTCAACAGCACGATGTGCTTGAAGGTCGCCTTGACGGGCAGGATGCGGCGGTAAGCCTCACCGAGCGCGGGAGCGATCTGCGTGCCGCCGTCGGGCATGATACCCGACACCAGGCGCTTGAGCAGGGCGCGGTCCTCGGCGCGGCGGATGGGCACCGCCCACTGGAAGGAATTGTCGAAGATCAGCACGCCGATCATGTCGATGGGCCGGAGGTTCTGGACCACGCCCACGGCGGCCAGCCGCGCCAGTTCCATCTTGCGGCCCTCCATCGACGACGACTTGTCGACGATCAGGACGACGCAAGTGCCTTCGGGAGAGCGCGGCGGGGCCAGTTTGGCCGGCAGGGCGCGCTCCAGCGGGTCCTCCTCCGTGCGGTTGCGCTCCAGGTAGACGTTCCGCTCGCCGCCGATGACCAGCAGTCCCCCGCCCTGTTTCACATAGGCTTCAAGTGCCAACTTGCGCCCGGCCGGCAGCGAGTGCAGATCCCAGTTGTTGAACACCACAAGCTGGTAGTCGTCGAGAGCCGGCCCGAGCGCGTCGCCGGTGACGTCGATGGCAAACTGCGCCGCGCGGAGCGTGTCGAGCAGGTTCTTGCCCGAGCCAAGCGGGTCCTGCGTGATGTAGAGAAGCTTGGGGCGCCGCAGCGTGATGGCCTGGGCGAAGCGGGTGTCGCCCAATCCTTCCGCGCGGATGGTTCCGGTCAGCTCGATGGCGCCCGGCTCGCTGATGCTGGCATGCACACGCAACTGGTTCGACCCCGCCTCGATGGCCACCGGGCTCGACCCCAGCGGCTTGCCGTCGGCCGCGATGTCGATGGCGCCCGCAACGCGGCGGGGCGAGCGCACGGCCAGATCGATGGCGAACCTCTCGCCGGTATAGGCCAGCGCCGGCAGCGTCGCCGCTTCCAGCGCCAGGCCCGGCTTGGGCCGTCCGGCAAGCGGGAATGTGTCCACGGGCACGCCCAGTTGTTGCGCCAGCCAGGCCCCACGCGCGATGCTGCCGCGGTTCTCGCGTCCGTCGGAGATGAGGGCCACGCGCGGCGATAGTCCGGCGGGCAAGGCGGAGACCGCCTCGGCGAGCGCCGCTTCCAGATCGGTGGCCTGTCCCGGCTCGCCGGCGGCGCGCAGTAACTTGCCGCTGGCGGCCGGCCGCGCCGAGCGGGCGAAGGGGATCACGCGGGTCCAGTTCCGGCCGCGCGCGCGCTCGATGGCCGAGGCCAGCTCGGCGGCGCGCGCCAGGTCCTGATCGGAAACGCTATGGGAGGTGTCGGCCAGGATAGCCACCGCCATCTTCGTTTCAACCACGCGCAGCCGCGGCTCGGCCAGAGCCACAAGGACACAGACGAGGGACAGCGCCTTCAGCGCCAACGCCCCTCGCCGCGCCGTGCGCCGCCATTCCCACGCCGCCCAGACCGCCGGCAGGAGCGCGAAGATCAGGACCCAGGCCCGTTCGAAGCTCATCCCGCCTTCCTCCACGGCAACCGGAACGGAACCGCGACCGCAAGGGAGCGGAAACCAGGACGCCGTCCCCGCCCGAACAACAGCCATTCCGCCACCAAGCCCGCCGCGCCCGTCAACGCCAACGCCTGCCAAAGGTCACGGGACGCCGAACCGGCGCCGCCCCCGCGCGGAACGCCGCGCGGCATCTCCCGCGGCGCTTCCCATCGGGCTTCGGCGACATCCGGAAGGGTGAGCGAAAACACCGTTTCCCGGTCGGCGGCGATCAGCCGCACGGTTCCCGGCACGGGGCTGAAGAAGCGCAGCAGATCGTTCTGCACCGTGAAGGGAAGCTCGCGCTCGCCCTCGGCCAGGACGCGGATCGCCGCCGGATCCGTCCCCGCCTCGACCGGCGTACTGATGGTGCCCACGCTGCCGCCGTTCAGCTCCCAGCGGCGGAAGACCTCCGGCGCCATCCAGCGGAGGATGTTGGCGAACACCAGCGGCGTGGCCAGCTCAAACCGCATCGCGCTCCGGCCGGGGTGGAATCCGAAGGCGGCCATCTTGCGCTTGCCGGGCCGCGCCAGAATGACGGGGCCGGCGGCACAGTCGGCGATCGCGAGGTCTCCGGAGGCGGGGGCGAACACCTGGACGCTGTCGAGGCGGAGGTCGCGCGTGTGCAGGCCGGCGCCGAGCGGGTTCTCCGGGTGCCACCGCTCCAGTTGCGCGCCCTTCCTCGTCTCGCGAACCGCGAACGGAGACGTCCCGGCGGGAGGCTCAATCCACACGGTGTCGGCATCGGGAAGCGAGGCGGGACGGAACCGGTCCAGGATGACGATGCGCGCGCCGGCTTCGGGCCGGTAGGCCGCGGGCCGGGCGTAGGCCGCTTCCACGTTGGGATTGGCGCCAAGCACGGGCCGCAGCAGCTCGGGCTCGTCGGAGTACACCTGCACCTTGACCGTGGGCTGCGCGGGCACTTCAAGCAGGGCGCGATTGTCGCCCGCCAGTCCGTCTTCGAGCAGCAGCCGGGCGTCCAGCCAGCCGCCCGCGCGCGTCCGGTAGCGGAACGTCACGCTCTGCTCCTCGCCGGGAGCGAGATTAAAGCGATGAGAACCGATGGGCGCGTGGCCGAATTCCATGGCAAGGGGCGCCTCCCGCCGCGCGCGCCCGTAGTTGCGGACCGCGACGAAGATCTCCCAGGCCGCCGGATCGTCGTGCGACCGCCGCAGGCTGATCTTGCGCAGCCCGCAGTTGTCCGGCGGCTCGCTGACCGGCAGCAGGCGCAGCCTCTCGGTGGAAAAGGCCGCCGCCAATTCCTGCCGGGGAAGCCGGCCGGGGCCGGCGTATACGATCTCTCCGGCCCCCCGGCCCGACAGGCGCTGCGCCTGGCGCGCAAACCGGAGGGCGTTGTCCAGACCGAGCGCTCCGGCGCCGGCGCCGGTCTGCCGGATGGCCTGCTCCAATGCCCCGCGATCGGATTCGAATCCGGTGGCGGGGAGAGCGACGGCGTCCGCGCGCACCACCATCGCGCGGTCCGAAGCGGGCATTGACCGCACCCAGGCCAGTGCCGCCAACTTGGCCTCCTCCATCAGCGTTTGCGAGCGTCCGTGCGCGGCCATCCAGGCGGAGGTGTCCAGCAGCAGGACATGGTCGCGCGAATTCCGCTCCGGCGACCCCCAGCGCAACTGCGCGATCGCCAACAACAGCAGCAGCAGGCTGGCCAGTTGCAGGATCAGCGACCAGGGTTGCTGGATCCGCCGCCGGTGCTTCATCTGGGCGATCTTCTCGGTGAGGTTCCAGAAGCGCAACGTCGCCACCTTCTCCCGCCGACGCGAGCGGTCGAGCAGATACAGGGCCAATAACAGCCCGGAAGCGGCCGATGCCAGGGTGAGGAACTCCACCAGGGTCAGGTTGAGGAAGAACATTACTCCACCCCCTGGGCGCGGACCAGCGGCCCGAACACCGCTTCCTCCACGGAGGTGGAGGTGGAGATGCCGACATAGCGGCCGCCCTTGCGCACGGCGGCTTCCTGCAACGACCGCGCCCATTCGTCGAACGACGCGGTGTATGCCGCACGGGCGTCGGGGCCGAAGGCAATCTCCAGTTTGCCGCCGGTTTCGGCGTCGGTCAGCTCCAGGTCGCCGTCCCAGGGCGGGGTGCGATCTTCCTCGGTCCACAGGTGAACCAGCAGCAGCTCGTGGCCGTAGTCGGCCAGGAACTGGAGCGGGCGGGCGCAGTCCTCGTCGTCCAGGAAGTCGGAAAGGATGATAGTCAGGCCCCGTTGCGGGTTGGTGGAAACGAACTCGCGGACCACCTTCATGTAGCTGGTGCGGCCGCCGGGTGTGAGTCCGCCCAGGTAGTCCACCGTGGGCGCCAGGCGGTGGCGGCCTCCACAGCACAGGAACGGGTCGCCCAAGCGGTCGGAGAACGGGTAGACGGTGATCGCGTCCAGCCGCACCAGGCCGATGTAGCAGAGCGCCGCCGCCAGCCGGCGGGCGTAGTCGAACTTCGACACCGGGCCGGTGGTCATCGACAGGCTGGAGTCCAGCAGCAACCGCACCGGCACCCGCGGTTCGACCTGGAACATCTTCAGGAAGAGCTTCTCCAGCCGCAGGTAGGCGCGCCAGTTGACCGCCCGCAGGTCGTCGCCGTGGTGGAAGTGGCGATGGTCGAGGAACTCCTGTCCCGGGCCCGGAAACCGGGAGCGGTTGTGGCCGCCTACCAGGCCGGGAAACGACTTCTGCCAACGCAGCGCCAGCCTCTCAAGCTTCTCGAGGAAGCGCTTGTCGATGATGGGCTCGGCGGCCATGAAGTCCGTCCGGTACTCGACGTCTCCCCTTCCCCTTACGCCACCGGCGCCCGGACGGTCCGGATGATCTCGTTCAGCAAGGAATCCGGGGTCTGGCCGTCCGCGTGGGCGTCGAAGTTCAGGATGATCCGGTGCCGCAGAACGGCGGGAGCGATCTTCTGCACATCGTCGGCGCTCAGGTGTCCGCGACTGTTAAGTAGCGCCAGCACCCGGCCGCACTCCACCAGCGCCTGTGCTCCGCGAGGCGAGCTGCCGTAGCGGATGTATTTGTCGGCCAGAGGATGGGAATGCGCCGTGCCGGGCTGGGTGGCCATCACCAGATCGATGGCGAAATCCTGGACGTGGGGCGCCACCAGGATCTCGCGGCAAACCGCGCGCAGTTCGAGGATCTCCTGCCTGCCCACCACTGGATCGAGATGGATCTCCTCCTTCTGGATGGTGCGATCCACGATCCGGTTCAACTCGTCGCGCGAAGGATAGTCCACCAGGATCTTCATCAGGAACCGGTCGAGCTGGGCTTCCGGCAGCGGGTAGGTGCCTTCCATCTCGATGGGGTTCTGCGTCGCCATGACCAGGAACGGCGGCTCCAGTTCGTGCGTGGCCGTGCCAGAGGTGACGGTCCGCTCCTGCATCGCTTCCAGAAGCGCCGACTGTGTCTTGGGCGTCGCGCGGTTGACTTCGTCCGCCAGCACGAGGTTGGCGAAAATCGGCCCCGGTTGGAAGCGCAAGGACTTGGAGCCGCGGTCGCCGGTCTCGATGATCATGCTGCCGACAATGTCGGCCGGCATCAGGTCGGGCGTGAACTGGATGCGCGAGTGCTTCAGGTGCAGCACCCGGGCGAGGGTACGAAGCAGCGTGGTCTTGCCCAGTCCCGGCACGCCTTCCAGCAGGACGTGGCCGCCGGAAAGCAGACAGATCAGCACTCCGTCCACCGCATCCTGCTGCCCGACAATGACCTTTGCGATCTCTTGCCGGATCAGGTTGAGCCGGGATACGGACAGGCGCAGCGCCTCCTCGGGATTCACTCTTTCATTTTAGGACAAAAAGAAAAAGGGCCTGCGCGCCTCGGCCGGCGCCGCCAGGCCCTTGAGCAGATGGTCTGTCGCTAGCGTCCCTTGGCCGGAGCCGCCTGGCACTCGCCCATGACATTGGCAAAGTGCGCTACGATGTCCGCCATTTCCGCCAGCGCCTGCCGCGCATGCGATTCGGCGATCCTGCGCGTCAGGCCGTACCACGCCTTCATGATCCTGTAGTCAATCATCAGGATCCGATCCTCAAGTTCGAGTCCCCGCAGCGGAAACTCCGCCGCTTGACGCATGAGATAATTCAACAAACGGAAGTCGCGTTCCAGAGATGCTTCCAGTGTCGGCAGAATCGCCGCCCGGACCTCGCCCCGCAATTCCTCGCGTACCGCCGGGAAACTGAGCTGATTGGCATGAGCCACCTGCCCGGCATAGTCCTTCGCCGGCCGGGCGCTCAGAATCAGCAGACAGGTATATCGGAACCAATACAGGAACAAGATCAGAGAGACGGTTAGAACGAGGATGCTGCCTATCATTCGAACTTGCCCTCATTTCGGGCCCCGGGACTTCGATCTAGAACGCCTAGAACTACCGGAACCACAATCCTACAACTTGAGAATATCATTACACTTCAACGCCGACAAGGGTTCGCAATGGTACTAAGGGTGTTTCGACGCTGGTTTAGATCAACTTATTTTAGGGGTTAGAGGGGTCACTGCTGCCCCTTTCTGAAGGAAACAGCATGTCGGTGGGCTTCACCCCCCGCTGCCGGCAATGGTCCATGTAGAGGGTGGCATAACTGGCCAGAACGTAATCGCTCTCATTGAAGCCCAGGTCTATCGCCACCCGGTCAATCCACTCCGCCGGACCTTCCAGTTCCAGGAAGACTCCGATCGGCGTCTCGTCCAGAGTCGCCACTCCCAGCCCGTCTCCCCGTCCGTACTCGGTCCGGTACTTATCGTACCGGAAGACGGGCGTCAGGCCGAGGCGCGCCAGGATCGCCTGGAGCGTGCCGGCGTCGGCGATATCGGTCTCTAGTTCCTCACGCGACTTGTGCTTCCCCGGTACGGGAGTGTGCTTATAGGTAAGCAGCGCCCTCCGGCCGCACCGGCGAATCCGCAGCAGGCACCTGTCGGCGCGCAGCCTTCGGGCCGAGTTGTCGAGGATCACGTTCGACTCGAACAGCCGCCGCCGGATCACCCGGAATCCGGAGGCTCCAAGCAACCGGCGGGCTTCACGGACGCCGGGGACCCTGAGCTTGATCTCCGTCTCATAGTTCTTTCGAAAACTCATCGGGCACCACAAATATACACCTTCTTCCAGGCCCACTTGACGGAGTGGCGGTTAGCATGAAAAGCTCGTCAACGATGAACCGCCGAGACTTCCTGGAAAGGACGGCGGCCAGCGCGCTGGCGGCTGCCGGACCCACGGCGACGGCCGCGCCTGCCCGCCGCAAGGCGAACCTCAAACTGGGCACCCAGCACTCCACCACCGACGCGGTGTTGAAGGTGATGGCCGCCCTCGGCGTCAACCACGTTTGCTCCACCCTGCCATCACCCAAGCTCGATGCCGCCTGGTCGATGGAGGCGTTGAACCGCCTGCGTGAGCGGGTCGAGTCGTTTGGCATCAAGCTGGAAATGGTGCCGCTGCCTCTCAGCTCGCTCCCGATCGCGAAGTCCGAGAACCCGAACATCATGCTCGGCAAGAGCCCGGAGCGCGATCGCGAGATCGACGGCATCTGCGAGATCCTGCGCAACGTGAGCCGCGCCGGCATTCCGGCGGTCAAGTACAACATGAGCATCCTGGGCGTGGTTCGCACCGAACCCACCCGCGGCCGAGGCGGAGCGCGTTACTCGACTTTTGTGTACGATAAGGCGCGGCAGGAACCGCCGTTGACCGAGGCCGGGGCTGTGCCGGCGGACGCCGCCTGGGAACGGATCACGTACTTCCTGGAGCGCGTCGTGCCGGTGGCCGAAGAGAACAAGGTGAGAATCGCCTGCCATCCGCACGACCCCGGGATGCCTCCGGGCAAGGGCTACCGCGGGGTGGAACGGGTTCTGGGGAGCGTCGAGGGGCTAAAGCGGTTCATCCAGATCAAGGAAAGCCCCTATCACGGCCTGAACTTTTGCCAGGGCACGATTTCCGAGATGCTGAAGGACCCGGCCAGGGAGATCGCCGGCGTGATCCGCTACTTCGGCGAACGCGGCAAGATCTTCAACGTGCACTTCCGCAACATCCGCGGCCGTTTCCTGGACTTCCAGGAGACACTCCCCGACGACGGCGACGTCAATATGATTCAGTGCATGCGCGTGTACAAAGAGGTTGGCTACGACGGCATGCTGATGCCCGACCACGTTCCGCGGATCGACGGCGATGAAGGCGGCCGCCAGGCGTTTGCCTTCTGCTTCGGCTACATTCGCGCGCTGATTCAGCTTGTGAACCAGGAGGGATGAGATGGCGTTGGAGGACCGGGTCCCGATGCGCTGGCCCGCGGGATGGACAAACCCCGCGGCGCTGGAGACGCTGAGGGGCACACCCGTCAACTGCATAGTCGCCGGCTCGCAGGCGGGCATGCTCCGCGAACCGGCGGTCAGGATGGGAATCACGGTAGTGGACACACCGCCGGCGGAGGTCAACGTTGTCGACGGCGTCTGGCCAGGGATGCGGATCACCCAGGGGCGAAGCCGCGATGACGCCGATACCGGTCCTACCGGGGCGCCCTGGATCGATTCCAACGGCTGGATCGCGCGGCTGGCGCGCGCCCGCTCCTCCAAGCCGGCCTGGTTGGCGTTTGAACCGTCGAAGGAACTGACGACGCTGACCGCCGGCCACTACCAGCTTGCCGTTGCCGATGCCGCGGTAGGGGGCGCCCGCTGGCTGATCACCCTGGATGAGAAGACCGCCGCGGCGCTGGGGCGGGGAGAGGCCGGGGCCAAGCAGATCTGGAGCCAGACCATGGCAACGGCAGCATATTTCGAGAAGCGGCGGGGCTGGCGGGATTGGATTCCGATGGGCCCGCTGGGAGTGATCTCCGACTACGCCGGCGACAACGAGTTCATGGCCACCGAGGTGTTGAACCTGGCCGCCCGGCGCAACCTGCTCTACCGGGTCATCGACAAGAGCCGAGCGGCGGAGCTCGATCTGACCGGACTCCGCACGGCGCTGTGGGTGGACAAGGACGTTCCCGCCCCGCCGTTGCTCGCCAAGCTCGCCGCCTTTGCCCGGGGCGGCGGCCTGGTGATTGCGCCGGCCCCGGTGGCGGCAAAGCTCGAGGGTACTCCGGCCTCCAGCCCCATCGACGGCTACGACCTTCGTGCCCTCGGTAAGGGCCGCGTCGCCGCGCCGAAGAAGGAGTGGGACGATCCCTTCCAGGTGGCGGCCGATGCCCACATTCTCACCAGCCGGCGCCACGATCCCGTGTACATCTTCAACGCCACCTCGATGTTCATCAACTGCGCCCGGCGCGGACCGGAGGCGGTTGTCGAGTTGGTGAATTTCGCCCGCCGCGGATCGGCCAACGACGTATCGGTGGTCATGCCGGCGAAGAGCAAGCAGGCCCGGCTGCACACGTTGAACGCGGAGCCGATGCCCATCCCCGTGGCTCCTTCGGCGCGCGGGGTCGAGTTCCACCTGCCGCCGTTCGCGCTGTATGCCGCGCTGGAACTCGGGGGGACACAATGAACCGACGAGAATTCCTGGGTGCGGCAACCGCCGCTTCTGTTCCTTCCGGTGTCGGCCGCGCGGAAGCGGCCAACGCCAAGGTGACTGTGGCCCGCTGCGGCACTTACGGAACGGAACTGGTGCCCACGCTCGAGAGGATGTTCGACCAGTTGGGAGGCATGGGCCGCCTGGTGAAGGGCAAGACAGTCTGCATGAAGATCAACCTGACCGGCGCCTCCAGTTACCGGTTGGGCTACGTCTCGGCGGAGCAGGCCCACTGGACGCACCCAGCGGTGGTTGGAGCCACGGCGCATCTTCTCTCCAAAGCCGGTGCGCATCGCATCCGCGTGGTGGAGTGTGCCTGGTCGACGGCGGACCCGCTGGAAGAGGTGATGCTTGAAGCCGGCTGGGACCCGAACGTCATCCTGAACGCCGCCCCGCGGGTGGAGATGGAGAACACCAACTGGCTGGGAAAAGCCAGGAAGTACTCTCGCATGCAGGTGCCCAAGGGCGGACACATTTACCCCGCCTTCGACCTGAACCACTCTTATGAGGACTGCGACGTCTTTGTCTCCATCGCCAAGATCAAGGAACACGCCACCGCCGGGATCACCCTGGCCATGAAGAACCTGTTCGGCATCGCGCCGGCGACGATTTACGGCGACGGGGCCGGGAAGGACGAGCCCAGTGTGCTGCCGCGCGGTGGACGGCAGATGTTCCACACCGGTTACCGCCAGCCGTCGCACAGCTCGTCCGCGGAGAAGGACCCGAAGACGTCGCGA
>CAYOTD010000015.1:0-17262 GCA_964406685.1 uncultured Solibacteraceae bacterium
GCCAACAAGCGCAAGTACACGGTGATCGTGGTGGGGTCGGGGCTGGCGGGCGGGGCGGGCGCGGCGTCGTTGGGCGAGCTGGGCTACAACGTGCTCTGCTTCTGCTACCAGGACAGCCCGCGGCGGGCGCACTCCATCGCCGCCCAGGGCGGCATCAACGCCGCCAAGAACTACCAGAACGACGGCGACAGCGTCTACCGCCTGTTCTACGACACGGTGAAGGGCGGCGACTTCCGCGCGCGCGAATCCAACGTCTACCGGCTGGCCGAGTTAAGCGGCAACATCATCGACCAGTGCGTGGCCCAGGGCGTGCCCTTCGCGCGCGAGTACGGCGGCCTGCTGGCCAACCGCTCCTTCGGCGGCGCGCAGGTCTCCCGCACCTTCTACGCGCGCGGCCAGACCGGCCAGCAGCTTCTGCTCGGCGCCTACCAGGCCTTGCAGCGCCAGGTGGCCGCGGGCCGCGTGCGGATGTTCCCGCGCACCGAGATGCTGGACCTGGTGGTGGTCAACGGTCGGGCGCGCGGCATCATTACGCGCAACATGGTGACCGGCGCCCTGGACGCATACACGGCCGACGCCGTGGTGCTGGCCACCGGCGGCTACGGCAACGTCTTTTACCTGTCGACCAACGCCCGCGGCTGCAACGCCACGGCCATCTGGCGCGCTTACAAGCGGGGGGCGCTGTTCGCCAACCCATGCTTCACCCAGATCCACCCCACCTGCATTCCGGTCACGGGCGACTACCAGTCCAAGCTGACCCTGATGAGCGAATCGCTGCGCAACGACGGCCGCATCTGGGTGCCCTTGAAGGCCGGCGACAAGCGCGCCGCCGGCGAGATCCCGGAAAAGGAGCGGGACTACTTCCTGGAGCGGCGCTACCCCAACTTCGGCAACCTGGTGCCGCGCGACGTGGCCTCGCGCGCTTCCAAGGCGGTTTGCGACGAGGGGCGGGGGGTCGGTGAGACCGGCCGCGGCGTCTTCCTGGATTTCGCCGAAGCCATCGGCCGGTTGGGACGCAAGACCATTGCCGAGCGCTACGGCAACCTGTTCGAGATGTACGCCCAGATCACCGCCGAGGACCCGTACCACGTCCCCATGCGCATCTACCCGGCCGGCCACTACACCATGGGCGGGTTGTGGGTGGACTATCACCTGATGTCGAACCTCCCCGGCCTGTTCGTGGCCGGCGAGGCCAACTTCTCCGACCACGGCGCCAACCGCCTGGGCGCCAGCGCGCTGATGCAGGGCCTGGCCGACGGCTACTTCATCCTGCCCGCCACCCTCAGCGACTACATCGCCGGCGCCCGGCTCGATAAGGTCGACACCGCGCAGCCGGAGTTCCGCGAGGCCGAGGCGGGCGTGCGGTCCAGGATCCAGCGCCTGCTGGCGGTCAAGGGCAAGCGCACGGTGGATTCCTTCCACCGCGAGCTGGGCAGGATCATGTGGGAAGACTGCGGCATGGCGCGCAACGCCCAGGGACTGGAGACCGCGCTGCGCCGGATCCCCGAGCTGCGGGAGGAGTTCTGGAAGAACCTGGTCGTTCTGGGCGGCAACGAGGAGCTGAACCAGTCGCTGGAAAGGGCCGGCCGGCTGGCCGACTTCCTCGAGCTGGCCGAGCTGATGTGCCGCGACGCCCTTGAGCGCGACGAGTCCTGCGGCGGGCACTTCCGGGAGGAGTTCCAGACGGCGGACGGCGAGGCGCTGCGCGACGACGACAACTTCTGCCACGTCGCCGCCTGGTCCTATGAAGGGGAAGGTCACCGGCCGGCCCGGTACACCGAGCCGCTGACCTTCGAGTACGTGAAACCCACCCAGCGGAGCTACAAGTAGCGGAGGCCATGCCGATGAACCTGATCCTTCACGTCTGGCGCCAGAAGAACTCAACCGCCCCCGGCCGGTTCGTCCGCTACACCGCGGAGAACGTCAACCAGCACATGTCGTTCCTGGAGATGCTGGACATGGTCAACCAGGGGCTGATCCACAAGGGCGAAGAGCCGATCGCCTTCGATCACGATTGCCGCGAGGGCATTTGCGGCGCTTGCGGCGCCATGGTCAACGGCAAGGCCCACGGCGGCCGCAAGACCACCCTGTGCCAGTTGCACATGCGCCACTTCAAGGATGGCGACGAATTGTGGCTGGAGCCGTGGCGCGCCCGCGCCTTCCCCGTGCTGCGCGACCTGGTGGTGGACCGCAGTGCGCTGGACCGCATCGTGGCCGCTGGGGGATTCATCTCCGCCCCCACCGGCGGCGCGCCCGACGCTAACGCCGTCCTCGTGCCCAAGCCCGATGCCGAGCGCGCCATGGACGCCGCCGCCTGCCTCGGCTGCGGCGCCTGCGTGGCCGCCTGCCCCAACGCCGCCGCGGCGCTGTTCCTGGGCGCCAAGATCGCGCATCTGGGCTCGCTCCCCCAGGGACAGCCGGAGCGCCTGGACCGCGCCCTCAAGATGGTGGCCCAGGCCGCCAGGGAGCGCTTCGGAAGCTGCACCACCATCGGCGAGTGCGAAGCCGTCTGTCCCGAGCACATCAAGATCGACGTGATCGCGCGTATGAACCGCGATTTCATCAAGGCCAGCTTCACCCAACGCCCGGAGGCCGCCGAATACGCGGGCTGAGCCCCGTCCCGAGATGATCGTCGGCGCCAAGATCCGATTCGATCGCAGGACCTGGCTCAGCCTGGCCGTGGCCGCGCCCCTGGCCGCGCTGCTTCTCTGGCTGACGCTGCGCAACATGGATCTGCGGGAGGTCTGGGAGCGGCTGAAATCCGCCCGCGCCGGCTGGTTCGCGGCCGCGGTGGCGGCGCAGACATTGGCTCTGGTGCTGCGCGCCATCCGCTGGCGCCTGTTGCTGAACGCCGAAGGCTCGCTGTCGCTGAAGACCGTCTTCTCCGCCATCTCGGCGGGCTACCTGGGCAACAACGTGCTGCCGGCGCGGATGGGCGAGGTCATTCGCACCGCGGCCGTTTCCTGGGTGGGCTCGCTGCGGATGGGTTTCGTGGTGGCGACCGCGGTCACCGAACGGCTGGTGGACGCCGCCGCGCTGCTGGGCGTGGCCTCGGCCGCGCTCGCCGTGGCCACGGGGATGCCGGCGTGGCTTCACCGCGCGGCCCGCGGCATGGCCGCTGTCAGCGCCGCCGGCCTGCTGGCCATCGCCGTACTGCCGCACCTGGAGCGGCCTTTCCAGGGAATGCTCGGCGCGCTTCCCTTCGGCGCGCGGCTCCAGGCCGTGGCCGGCCACTTTCTGCTCGGTCTGCGGACGCTTCACCATCCCTCGCGTGCGTTCCGCTTCCTTTTGCTGACCCTGGTTATCTGGCCGATCGACGGAATGATGGCAATGTGGGTCGGCCAGTCGCTGGGCGTGGAGCTGGGTTTCGCGCGCGGCATGATCCTCATCGCCGCCCTGGGCCTGTCGAGCGCGGTGCCCTCCACGCCCGGATACGTGGGCGTTTACCAGTTCGCGGGCGTGACCGTGCTGGCGCCGCTGAAGGTCGACCGCGAGGATGCCCTCGCGGTCGTCCTGTTGGTGCAGGCCGCCATCTACATCGTCATGTTCGCGGCCGGGCTGTCCGGCCTGTGGGTCCTCAGCCGCTCGCGCCCTAAAACGTCATCCGAAGAGAGAAGATGAAGTTGCGCGGCACGTCCTGGCTGGTGATCGTGCCGAAGGCCGAGTTAGTCACCGACGTGTTCGGCGTCGACAGGTTGGGATGGTTGAAGGCATTGATCGCCTCGGCGCGGAACTGAAGCCTGGCGCGCTCCATCAGTTGGAAGTTCTTGATGGCCGACAGGTCCCAGCGCGCCTGGCCGTCGCCCCGGATGCCGCTGAAGCGCAGCGCGGAGGTGCGGATGTTGGAGCCAAGCTGCTGGGCGCTGACGCGGTTGAAGCCGGCGGTGGTGTTGAACCAGCGATCGACGCTACGCTGGTCCTTGGGCAGAACGACATCGTCGGGGTCGCCGGTGAACAGCGTCCAGACGTCGCCGAAGCCCAGCGGCGGCCCGCTCTGCCGCTGCACCACGCCGTTCAACTGCCAGCCGCCGGCGAAGAAGTCGAGCCACGCCGGGGCGCCCGCGCCAAACTGCCGGCCCTTGCCGAAGGGCAGCTCCCAGATGCCGCTTAGCACCAGCCGGTGCGTGCGGTCCAGGCTGGAGATCGAGCGGTAGGGCATCGGGTCGGTGGCGTTGAGAAACTCGACCGCTTCCATGGTCTTCGACCAGGTGTAGGAAACCTGAAGCGTCCAGCCCTTCTGGAAGCGGCGTTCCAGGCGCGTTTGCAGCGAATGATACCAGGAGTAGCCGGCCGGGTCGGTGAAGGAGATCGTGCCGAATTGCGGGTAGGGCCGCAGGATGCTGCTGCGCGAGGTGTTGGTTCCGTACACCGAGTTCAGGCCGTAGAAGGGGTTGGCGAAGGAAGCGCTCAGGTAGTCGATCGTCTTCTGGTCGCGCACGCCCAGGGTGCTGAGGTATTGGGCGGGAGTGTTGTTGATCGAGCGCGTCACGCCCAGCCGCGTCCCCCGGCTGGCGACGTAGCTGGCTTCGCTCATGAACTGCCACGGCAGCACTTGCTGCCATCCGATCGACCAGCGCTGCACGTAGGGCTGGAGGCGCTTCTGCGAGAAGAAGCTCAACGCCTGGCCCAGGTTGGTCGTGAGTCCCCCCTTGGCGCCCAGCGGCTGGATCAGGCCGGAGGGGAACGGATTGGCGGTGGTGGCGATGTAGGTCCGGCCGCTGTCGAGCGAGGCCTGGATGGGAGTGGAAGAACTGAACCCGGTCTGGATCGAATCCGTCTTGTTGACGCCGATGGTGTCGTAGAACAGGCCGTAGCCGGCGCGGATGACGGTGGTGGGCCGCCACTGCCACGCCAGTCCGATGCGCGGCATGAGGTTGTTCTTCTCCCCCGACCAGTAGGCGCGCGGGTTGCCGCCGGTGTTGACGAAGGTCAGCCCGCCCAGGACGCGGAACTGGTCCAGGGGCAGCTCGGTTATCGGAGCTCTGGCGTAGTTGGCGCGCGCCTGCGCCTCGATCGGATTCGAGGCGACGGCGTCGAAGTACGCCACCGAGCGGTCGAAACGCTCGGTGACCGGGGATTCGATCTCGTAGCGCAGCCCGAGGTTGAGAGTCAGCCGCTTGGTCAGCTTGTAGTCGTCCTGGATGTAGATGCCGAAGAACTTGTCCTGTTCGGCCAGGGTGGCGGTCCGGTTCATCACGCCGGCGGGGACCCCGAGCAGGAGTGAGGCCAGCTCGCCGCCCACGGTCGGGGCGGTGGAGTTGTCCAGCGGTCCGCGCGTGTACGTGCTGGCGAACTGGAGCGAGGGCGCGGTGTCGTACGGGAAACGGCCCTGGTTCTCGCGGTAGACGCGGAAGTCGGCGCCCATGCGGATGTTGTGGTCGCCCACCAGCTTGGTGACGGTGGTGGCGAGGGAGTGCGTGAGGGAGTAGTTGCCGCCGTCGCCGCTCTCCCAGCTCGACAGCGTGGTCAGCGAGCCGGCCTGGACGTTGGGGAAGGTCGCCAGGCTGCTGTCGATGTAGTTGGTCAGGTTGGAGGAGAAGCCCAGCGAGCCCAGGTTGAAGCCGCGGCTGATGCGCTGTTCGGTGAAGGTGGCGCGCGTGATACCGTAGCGCAGGTTGACCAGGAAGGTCGGGCTGAGCACAAACACGTCGTCCAGCGACAGTCCGTGGTTCTCGCGGTTCAGGATGATCCCGTTGGTGACGTTCTCGAAAATGCGGTTCTTGTTCTCTTCCCAGAAATCCTTGTTCACGCGGACGAAGATGCGGTGGTTCTGGCTGAAAGCGTGATCGAAGCGGCCCATGTGGACCCAGGTCTCCTCCAGCGCCTTGTTGGTCAGGAAGAAGTTGTTGCGGGCGTCGCGCGTGCCGGTCTGGTTGGGCAGCGGGTAGTACTTGACGATGTTCTGCCCCACCGCGTCGAGGCGGCTGGTGGGAATGATGTTGCCGGCAAAGGGCTGGCGGGTGTAGCGCCCCCCGGCGGCGGGGCTGGTGGTCAGCGGATCGTAGACCTGGTAGGCGGAGCCGATGGCCAGCAGCTCGGACAGATCGCCCCGCCGCATGGCGGCGGTGGGCACGGAACTGGTGTTGTTCTGCGGGACGCCGAACTTGTTGGCCTCCCAGGCGTAGAACCAGAAGGTCTTGTTCTTCCCGTTGTAGAGCTTCGGGAACATGACCGGGCCGCTGAAGGCCAGCCCGTAGCGGTTGTCCTGGTAGACGGGCAGCTTCGTCCCGGCGCGGTTCTGGAAGATGGTGGGCGCGTCGAAGGCGGAGTTCCGCAGCCACCAGTACAACTCGCCGTGCAACTGGCTGGCGCCGGCCTTGGTCGAGACGTTCACCAGCGACCCGACGGTGTGGCCCACACTGGCGTCGTAGGAAGTGGTCTGCACCTTGAATTCGGCCACGGCGCTCTGCGGCGGGATGAAGCCCACGCGCGCCGAGGTGCCCTGCGCCTGCGTGTTGGCGACGCCGTCGAGCGAGAACTCGTTGTTGTAAGTGCCGGCGCCGTCGGTGGAGAACTGCGAGTTCTTGTTGATGGAGAACGACCCCGCCTTGGACAGGCGCATGTCGGTGGAGTTGATCACGCCCGGGGCGAGTTGCACCAGCACCATGGGGCTGCCGCCGAACGACGGCAGCTCGGCCACCCGCCGCTCGTCGATCACCTGGCCGAGGGACGCCTCCGCGGTGGCCAGCAGCGGGGTCTCCGCCTTTACCTCCACGGCTTCGGAAACGTTTCCGATCTGAAGCTCGACATTGACCTCGACGGTGTCGTTGACGCGAATCTGTATGTTGTCGCGGACGAACTTCTTGAAGCCGGTCAACTCCACCTCGACCCGGTATGGGCCCGACAGCAGGTAGGGAATCGTGTAGTTTCCGGCTTCGTTGGTGCGCGCGGCGAGTTTGACGCCCGTCGCGGTATTGGTGGCGTTGATCTCGGCGCCCGAGACCAGGGCGCCGGTCTGATCGGTGACGCGGCCCAGAATGGTTCCGCGCGACTCCTGCGCGCAGACCAGGGCCGGAAGAAGGAATGATAGCAGCAGGACTCGGTTCATAGACACTCCCTAAGGAAAGACTATATCACAAACGATTGCGAAACGGCGCGCATTTTGCGCGTACGGAGCGGTCTACAGGTGTCAGCCTACAGCACCTCTTCGGACCAGTTCTCCAGCACCGCTTTCAGCTTCTGGCAGAACATGTCGGCCAGGGCGCCGTCGATGAGGCGGTGGTCGAAGCTCAGTCCTAGGTAGCAGATGGAGCGGATGGCGATGGCGTCGTCTTCGGTGACCACGGGGACCTTCTCCACCGCGCCCACGCCCAGGATGGCCACCTGCGGCTGGTTGATGACGGGGGTGGCGAAGACGCTGCCGAAGCTGCCGAAGTTGGTGATGGAGAAGGTGCCGCCCTGCACCTCGTCGGGCTTCAACTGCTTGGAGCGGGCGCGCGTGGACAGATCGACGATGGCCTTCTGCAATCCGACCACGTTCTTCTCGTCGGCGTTGCGAATCACGGGAACGATCAGCCCGTAGCCGCCTTCGAGGGCCACCGCGACCCCGATGTTGATCTCGTTGTGGTAGACGATGTTGGCCCCGTCGATGGAGGCGTTCAGCAGCGGGAAGGCGCGCAGGGCGTCGGCGGCGGCGCGCGCCACGAACGGCAGGAAGGTGAGGGAGAAGCCGTAGCGCGCCTGGAAATCGGCCTTGGCGCGGGCGCGCAGTTTCGCCACGCGCGTCATGTCCACCTTGTGGAAGGTGGACACGTGAGCCGAAGTGCGCTTGCTCAGGATCATGTGCTCGGCGATCTTCTGCCGCATCGTGGTCATCGGCTCGACGCGCACACGGGGGACTTCGCCGCGCGGCGGAGGAGGAGGCGCCACGGGAGCCGGGACGCCGGCGGCCAGAAAGCTCTCGACGTCCTGCTTGGTGATGCGGCCGCCCATGCCCGTGCCCTTGATCCGGCGCAGGTCGAGGTTGTGCTCGCGGGCCATGCGCCGCACCAGGGGCGAGATGGGCCCGGCGATCTCTTCCGCCGGCGCGGGAGCGGCGGCGGGCACGGGAGCGGGAGCGGGCGCGGGAGCGGGAACCGGCGTTGGGGCGGGCGCCGGCGCGGGCTCGGCCGCCGGCGGCGCCACTACGGCCGCGCCTCCCTCGTCGATGCGGCCGACGACGGTGTTGATGGCCACCGTGGCGCCCTCTTCCACCGCGATTTCAGCCAGCACGCCGGCGGCGGGCGCGGGAATCTCGGTATCGACCTTGTCGGTGGAGATCTCAAACAGCGGCTCGTCGCGCTCGACGCGTTCGCCCTTTTTCTTCAGCCACTTCGTCAGCGTCCCTTCGACAATGCTCTCGCCCATCTGGGGCATCACGACGTCGATCATTTTGCCTTCTCCGTTGGAGTCAGTATCTCATCAAATCCGAACACGCCGCGGAAGGCGCGCGCCAGCGCCTCGACGACCTCGCCGCGCGAGGCCTGGCAGCCCAGTTCCCTCATCGAGGTGACGGGCTTGGTCAGCCCGCAGGGAACGATGTAGCGGAAGTAACTCAGATCCGTGTCGACATTCAACGCGAGGCCGTGCGAGGTGACCCAGCGGCTGATGTGAACGCCGATGGCGGCAATCTTGCCGCGATCGGTCCAGACGCCGGTGGCGCCCGCCTCTCGCCGGGCTTCGATTCCGAATTCGGCCAAGGCGTCGATGATGGCCTGCTCGACGGCGCGCACGTAGCCCACCACGTCGCGCTGCCACTCCTTCAGATCGAAGATGGGATAGCAGACCACCTGGCCCGGGCCGTGGTAGGTCACATCGCCCCCGCGGTCGGTCTGATGGAACTCGATGCCCGCGCGCGCCAGCACTTCGGGCGGCGCCAGCAGATTCGCCATGTGGCCGTTGCGTCCCATGGTGACCACGTGCGGGTGCTCGACCACCAGGAGCTGGTCGGGGATCTCGCCGCGCTTACGCCGTTCGACCAGATCGCGTTGCAGCTCGAAGGTCTCGGCATAGCCCCTGCGGCCGAGATCGGTAAGCTCGCAGCTACGCATTGATCGCCAGACCGTAGACGGCGTTGAACGCCTCGCCCACCGCTTCGTAGAGGGTGGGGTGGGCGTGGATGGCGGTCATCATCGTCTCCACCGTGGCCTCGGCCTCCATCGCCGCCACGGCTTCGCCGATCAGCTCGTAGGCGTGAGGTCCGATGATGTGCACACCGAGGATCTCGCCGTAGGTTTCCTCGGCCACCACTTTGACAAAGCCATCGTGCCGGCCCAGGATGCTGGCCTTGCTGTTGGCCAGGAAGGGGAACTTGCCGGTCTTCACCTTGAATCCCTGGGCGCGCGCCTGCGCCTCGGTCAACCCCACGCTGCCGATGCCCGGCTCGGTGTAGGTCGCCCCCGGAATGCGCCGCTTGTGGATGGGCCGGGCGGGTTTGCCCGCGATGTGGGCCACCGCGATCATTCCCTCCATCGCGGCCACGTGCGCCAGTTGCGGCGTGCCGGCGACCACATCGCCGATGGCGTACAGGCCCGGCTCACCGGTCTGCTGCCACCCATCGACCACAATGAAACCGCGGTCGGTTTTGGCGCCGGTGTTCTCCAGGCCGATGGATTCCGTGTTGGGCTTCCGTCCCACCGCGACCAGGAGCTTCTCCACCGCGAAGCTCTCCTGCTTGCCCCCGGCGAGCGTGGCGCCGAACTCGACCCCCTTCTCCGTGCGCCGGATGTTGTCGACCTTGGCGCCGGTCTCGACTCGGATGCCCTGCTTCTTGAAGGCGCGCTCCAGTTCCTTGGAGACCTCTTCGTCTTCCACCGGCACGGCGCGCGGCAGCATCTCGAGGAGGGTCACCTGGGAGCCGAAGCGGTGGAAGATGGAAGCGAACTCGACGCCGACCGCGCCCGCGCCGATCACCGCCAGCGTTTTGGGCACGGCTTTGAGATTCAGGATCTCGATGTTGGTGAGGATCGCCTCGGGGTCCGGCTCCAGGCCCGGCAACAGGCGCGCCTCCGAGCCGGCCGCCACGATGATGTTGCGCGCTTCGATCGTCTTGCCGTCCACCTGAATCCGGCCCTTGCCCTGGAGCGTGCCGCGGCCTTTGATCCAGTCGACCTTGTGCTTCTTCATGAGGAACTCGACGCCCTTGGCGTGCTTGGCGACGATCTTGTCCTTGCGGTCGACGGCCAGCGGCAGGTCGAGCCGTGGCTCCAGGCAGTGGATACCTTGTTCCTCCGGGTGCAGGAAGTACTCCCAGACTTCGGCGGTGTGCAGCAGAGCCTTGGTGGGCACGCAGCCGACGTGCAGGCAGGTCCCGCCAAGCTTGGGGTTTTTCTCGATGATCGCGGTCTTCAGCCCATACTGCCCGGCGCGCACGGCGGCGGAGTAGCCCCCCGGCCCGCTTCCGAGGATAACCAGATCGTAGGTCATTGACTTCATTCTATCAACCGCGTCCCTCCGGAGCGGCGGCGAACGGTTGTATCCCCCTCCGCGGAACTGGAATATCCCGATGGGGATGGCTCCTAAGAGTTTTACCCAGTGTTGAGAGTCTCCGGCGGAGGCACCCACTACACTCCTGAACTCCCCCGGCAGAAACGGCCCAGAGTCAGGAATTGAGCGGGCTGGTTCGGCGATGGACACCGCCGGTGCGAGGTTCCCGCATGAGGAGGGTTTTCACAATGGGCCGGTTCAAACTCGGGCGGCTGGTGTTTTTCGCTGTGCTTTGCACTTTTCCGGCGTCACCCGCGCTGGTGACTTACGCCGATCTTGCGTCCTGGGGGGCGGTGGCGACGCAGGCGGGCGCGACCATCGATTTCTCTTCGCTGGCTCTCACGCCGGGGAGTTATTCGAACGAATACGCAATCCTGTCGGTGTATGAGGGCATCACCTTCGCTTCCACGGTTGGAGGGGACACCGTTCAGGTCTACAACGCCTCCGCGTCGTGGCCCTGGTATCAATGGAACTCGGGTGCGATCCTTCGCTCCGGGATCAAGGCCGCGTCCACGGCCGGGATGGTGGTGACGCTGTCGACTCCGGTCACGGCATTCGCGGTGCACATGGGGATCAACAACGAGTCCGGCGGCACATGGGTGGGCAGCCAGATGACCGTGACGGTCAAAAACGGCGCGACGGAGATCCCATTGCCCACGTCGACCTTTGCCACTTCGGCTCATCCGGATCTGACGTTCCTCGGCATCGCTGCAACGGCGGGTGAGAGCTTCGACACGATCATCTTCTCGCCGGCGGTGAACTACGTCTTTCTGGACGACGTGATGATGGGAAGCTACAACGCCGCCACCGAGCTTCCCGAGCCCGGCACCGGAGCCCTGGTGTTGTGCGGGGCGGTTCTTCTGTTCCTTACGCCGCTCCGGCGCGTCAGCGCGCGTATTTCTCGGTCCAGTCGATGTGACGCCGCATGATGTCGAGCTGGAACTTAGGTTCCTGCGGTCCGTGCGGCGCGCGCGGGTAGACCACCATTTTCGCGGTGGCGCCCTGCCGCTTTAGCGCGTTGTAGTACTCGTAGCCCTGTGAGATGGGCACACGGACGTCGGCCTCGCCGTGCAGAATCAGCGCCGGGGTGGTCACGCCCTTGACGTGCGCCAGCGGCGAGTGCCGGCGGTAGCCTTCGAAGTTGTCCCACGGCTCGCCTGAGAAGTAGTCGGGCAGGAAGCCGGCGATGTCGGAGGTGCCGGTGAAACTCCACAGGTTGGTCACCGGGGCGCCGATGACGGCGGCCCTGAAGCGGCGCGTCTGCGTGATGACCCAGGAGGTCATGAAGCCGCCGTAGCTCCATCCCATCACCGCCATGTGGTCCGGGTCGGCCAGTCCCTGGGCGATGACGTGATCCACGCCCGCCATCAGGTCGTCGTAGTCCTTGCCGCCCCAATCGTTCACGTTGGCGAAGCGGAACTTGCTCCCGTAACCTCCCGAGCCGCGCGGATTCGGCCTCAGGACGAACCAGCCGCGGGCGGAGAACGACGCCAGCGGATAGATGCCGCCTTTCCCGAGGAAGCCCTCGCTGAACACGCCGGCCGGTCCGCCGTGGATGTTCAGGATCAGCGGGTACTTCTTCCCGTTCTGGTAACCGAGCGGATACGTGAGCAGTCCCTCGATCTCCAGGCCGTCTTTCGCTTTCCAGCGGATGACGCGCGTCTCGCCGATGGGAGGCTGGGGCAGATCGGCGTTGGCGCGGCTGACGCACGCGGGCGCGCCGCCGGCCAGGCGCAGGACAAATGCCTCCGGGGCCTCATCCGAGCTTTCGGCGGCGAAGCCGAGATGCGTGCCGGCGCGGTTGACGGATTCCGACTGAAGGATACCTTTGGCCGGCGCGTGGATGACGCGCGAGGCGCCGTCCAGCGTCATCGCATGGACCGCCCGGCGCGTGCCGCGCGATTCGCTGTAGAGGACCGCGGAGGAGTTCGCCGTCCAGCCCACCAGCGCGGGCCGCTCGTCCGCGGTCTCGGGAAGCAGGCGCCGTTCCCCGCCGCCGCGGGGCAGCAGCGCGATGCGAACCTGGCCCGGCCATCGGGGCGGGATGCCGGAGGCCAGAAAGGCGATCCACCGGCCATCGGGGGAGTAGCGGGGCGCGGTCTCGGCGGCCGGGGTCGCGGCCAGCGTGGTCAGCTTGCCGCTTTCCACCTCGACCTCCGAGAGATCGCCCTTGGTCCAGTTGTCGGCCGAGGGCGTGGGCTGGTGCTCGAAGGCGATGCGGCGGGAATCGGGCGACCAGTCAAAGGCGCCGATGTGGAACGGGCCCCAGGCGGCCTTCTTCGGAGTCCGCTTGCCGTCGGCGGCGGGCTCGGCCGGAATCAGCCACAGGGAGTGGTTCTTCGGGTTCTCGTCAACGACGCGGAAGTCGCGCTTCTCCTTCTTCGCCTTTTCCTCATCGGCGGATTCCTCCACCCCCGTGAAGGCGATCCACTTGCCGCAGGGTGAGACGGCGTAGGCGCCGATCACACCCTTCCAATCGGTCAGCATTTCGGCTTCTCCGCCGCCCACGGGAATGCGCCACACGTTGGTCTTCTCCGGGCGAGCCGAAAGGAAGTGGACCCAGCGGCCGTCGGGAGAGAAGGAGGGCGACCGCGAGCCCTTTTCATGGCGGGTGAGTTGGATGCGATCCGAGCCGTCGGCGCGCGCCAGCCAGATCTGCGAGATCCACTCGCTCTGCTCGGCCGCCATGACCGCTTTCGACTGCGCCCACGCCACGCGCGTCCCGTCGGGAGAGACGGTGACGGAGGCCACCGTCTGGATCTGCATGGCAAGTTCGGGAGTCCAGGAGGGAGGCGCCTGGGCAAAGGCCAGCGCGCCGGACAGAAGCAGGAGGACCGTCGTCCGCATGAGCGCAGTCTAGCGCATGGCGAACGGCGGGCGGAACAGAAGCGGAGGGGGCGGGTGCGCCGCCCCCTCCCGGGGTCACCTCAGAAGGTGAACTTGATGCCGATACGACCCTGGAAGCCGGTGTTGAAGATATCCGACAAACCGTACAGCGGATCGTAGGCGCCGCGGCCGGAGAGCTGGTCGGCGCTCGAGTTGATCATGCTGATGTAGTCGAAGCCTTTGAACAGGTCGGTGTGCGAGAGGTCGATGGCCGAGCCGGGCTGGCCGCCGCCGGCGCCGGCGCCGCGGTTGAGGCTGGTGAAGCGGCTGCGCGCGGTCTTCTGGTTGAACACGTTGAGCGCGTTGAACTCGAAGCGGAGGCGCTTGGTCTCACCGAACTTGACGGTATGGCCGATCACGAAGTCGGTCTGCAACAGGAACGGCGTGCGGCCCATGCTGCCGCGGCCTTCCACCATGATCGGGATCTGGTTCACGGTCTGCACCACCATCGTTAGCGGCGTGCCGCTGCCGGCGTACTGGAACAATCCGATGTCGGTCGTCTGATTGGACTTCCATTCGAATTCCTTGTTGCCGTACAGCTTGAAGACGTGCGGGCGGTCCGTCGCCAGGCGGCCCTTGATATCCACGTTGCCGTGGGCGTCAAAGAGCACCTCGTCGAGGTCCCACGCGCGGTTGACGTTTCCGCCGGGCCGGGCGATGCTTCCGCCCAACTGCTGCGCGGTCTTGGAAGAGTTACCCGTTGCCGGGCTGGTGACTTCGTCGGAACTGGCGATACCCGCGTAGTTGCCGTACAACCGGCTGTAAACGTAGCTGAAGCTGCCGAACATGCCCCTGGAGAACCGGCGGGTGACGCTCAGCTCCATGGCGTCGTACTTGCGCACCGCCTTGGGCATGGGGAACGCCTTGGTGGCGCCGGAGGTCGGCATGATGAGAGCGTGGCCTTCGCCGGGGTTGCCGTGAAGGTAGATCTCATCGCCGTTGGCGTCGAGCGCGCCAAGGTCCTCGATGGTGCGGCGGAGGTTGTCATGTACGTAGTTGCCGCGGAACACCGTCTGGGGAGCGATCTGGTACTCCACGCCGATGTTCATGTTGTCCTGGCTCATCGGCTTCACTTCGGTGTCGACGCTCTCGATGTAGTTGGCGCGGCGGTTGCGGAAGGTCGCGGTGCGCCAGACGTTGTTGCCCGGCAGATTCGGCGGCTTCACGGTGGCCAGGTCGGTGAAGACGTTGGGCGAATCGAGCGTGCGGTAGTAGACCCGCCAGTAGTCGCCGCCGTAGGAACCGCGGGAGAGCTCATACTTCACCCAGTCGAAGTACCGCCCCCAGCTTCCGTAGATCTTGATGCGGCCGTCGCCGAAGATGTCGTAGCTGGCTCCGAGCCGCGGGGCGAGCTTGTCGCCGAAACCGAAGTGGAACGCGTAGTCCTTCAAAGCGCGGTTCATCGACGGCACCCACTCGTTCTCGGTGCGCAGCCCCAGAGTCAGGGTCAAACGAGGCACCACACGCCACTGGTCCTGAATGTACAGGTTGTGCATGCCCGCGCCCGTGCTGCCGGCTGTGCCGACTTCGTTGTACTCGTAGTAGCCGTACGTGCCGCGGCCCGGAGTCGCATACGGGCTGGTGCTGTTCCAGTAGATGCCGATCCAGCCGTTGTAGGCCTCGCGGGTCAGAACCCGGTTGACGGTCTTGGTGTATCCCCAGCCGCCCTTGAGGTTGTGCTGGCCGAGGAAGTGGCCGAACTTGCTGAAGTCGGTCTGGACGAACGTGCGGGTCACGATGTCGTAGTCGGTGATGGCGCCCCGGGGGATGTTCTGGTAGCCCTTGGGTTGCTGAAGAGCCGACGGAATCGTGAACGGCAGGCTGGAAGCCGAGGTCAGGTACTGGATGTTCTGGACTTCGGGATAGCCGAGGGTCTTGAAGTTGTCCCAGAAGCGCCCGCCGCGAACGGTCAGCAGAGCGGTCGGCGTCACGCTGATATCAATCTGGCCGGTGTAGTTCGTCTGCGGCTGGTAGAAGCCCGTGTTCCGCTGCGGTTCCATCGCGGCCAGCGAGGTGACCGTGGTGTCCGGCGCGTAGGCGTTCAGGTTGGGCAGATAGCCCTTCTGCCTGGAGGGCGACCACAGCCACGAGAAGTTGGTGCGGACACGGCTGACCGGATCCCACGACAGCTTGTGGAACATCTGGTGGTAGGTGTTGTCGCGGGAATTGGTGGTGCTTTCCGTGCCGTTGCTGTACTTGTAGGTGCCCTCGCGGCCGCGCCAGCGGGGCGAGATCGCGCTGAAGAAGTAAAGCTTGTTCTTGATGAAGTAGCCGCCGAGCGAGCCGCCGATTTCGTGGCTGTTGTCGGTCTGCTTGGTGTCCTGGAAGTGCCTGGCGACCTTCTCGCTCACCGGGTCGGCGAAGAGCCGGAGCACCGGCGAGGCGCTGATGCCGTTGCCGGAGTAGTAGTAGTGGAGGTCGCCGTGGAACGCGTTGCCGCCGGACTTGGTGACGGCGCTGATGACGCCTCCCAGCGCGCCTCCAAACTCGGCGTCGGTGCCGCCGGTCTTCACCTGGACTTCCTGGAGGATCTCGAATACCGCATCCTGCCTGGACTTGCCGTTGATCAGGCTGGTGGTCGAAACACCGTCGATGTTGAACTGGTTTTCGGCCCCCGAGGCGCCGTTCACCTGGAAGCCGCCCTCGATCTCGCCCGAGTTCACGCTCGGCGATGCCATGGCGAGGGACTGGAAGGTGCGCGCCTTCGGCAGGCGGTTGAATTCCTCGGCGGTCACGTTGTGCGCGATGGAAGTGCGCGAGGTGTCGATCAGCGGAGCCTCTTCGGTGACCTGCACGGTCTGCTCCACGCCGCCCACGGTGAGCGCCGCATCAACCTTCAACCGCTGCCCGACCAGAAGAATCACATCCGCCGCCTCGTACTTGCTGAAGCCCTGGGCTTCGAAGCGGACCGAGTAGCGGCCCGGCTCGAGTTGATTGGCGACGTAGGAGCCATCGGTGCCGGTCCTGGTCGTGAAGACGCGGCTGGTGGCCTTGTTGGTGATGGTTACGGTGGCGCCTGGAATGACGGCGCCGCTGGCGTCCTTGACGACGCCGTTCAGATCGCCCGACCGTTCCTGTCCGAGGGCCGCGCTGCCGGTCAGCAGCACGAGCGCCACGACAAGCGCCGAAGCGATCGCTATTCGCTCGAAAGCGATACGTCTGTGCACAGTTCTTTCCTCCCGGTTTGGATTTGTTCCTGGACACAGCAGAGACGGGGAGCTTGCCCAGTGCGAGAACCCAACATCGAAAAGGTTGTAACAGGCCATGGGCCAAACCGAAACCTCAATGCAATTTTGTCAATCCAGTAAAGTACCGGGCAGCGGCCGGGCGGGGATCCCTACGCGAAACCATAGATTTCACGTAACCGGCTTCCGAAAACGATTTACGCCTGTTGCGGCGGCGCCCCGTCCCCCGGTTGACTTCGCGGCGCCGGGCCAGCCCTTATAATCGTGAGGTAGGACTCCGAGTACATGAAGAAGCGGCTGCTGTACGGCTCCGGGCTGGCGCTGCTGGCGGTGTGCGTGACGCTGGTAGTGTGGCAGGGGTCGTTCAGCTTCGGCGAGTACGGGCCGTCCAGCCCCGACCAGACCTTCCTGTTCTGGGCCGTGTCGACGCTGGTGTTCGTGCTGACGATCACCCTGGGCTTCATGCTATTCCGCACGGCGGTGAAGCTCTACATCGAGCGGCGCAGCGGGCGGGAGGGGTCGCGGATCAAGACCAAGCTGGTGGTGGGCGCCATGGCGCTCAGTTTCCTGCCGGTGCTGTTTCTGGTGCTGTGGGGCGTTTCGGTGCTGAACCGGAACCTGGAGAAGTGGTTCAGCCGGCCGGCGGAGAACGTGCGGCTCAACCTGGCCGAGATCGGCGAGGCGCTGGCGGCGGAATCCCGCGACCGCGCTCACGCCGAGGCCCGCT
>CAYOTD010000016.1:0-3649 GCA_964406685.1 uncultured Solibacteraceae bacterium
TGCCACGCCCCGGACCCTCGGCGATCTCTACCTCCAGGCGATCCGCGAGTCTCCGCTTCCGGTCGGCATCTATGACCGCGGCACCGCGGCGGCGGTTCCCGTTCCCGGCGCGGTCCTGAAGCGCCTCTACGCGGAAGAGAACGTCGTTCTGGTGAAGGACAGCTCCAACCAAGCCGCCCGCCGCGAGATCGCGCTTGCCGCCCGTCGCAGACGTCCCGAGCTGCGCCTGATGAACGGATACGAGTTCGACTGCGTGACCTACCTGGCGGCAGGCTATGACGGCCTGCTGCTGGGCGGCGGCATCTTTAACGCCGTGTTGGCGGCGCGCATCGCGGACGCGATGAAGAAGGGCGACACTGGCGCGGCGGCAAGACTCCAGCGGCGGATGAACCGCATGATGTACGCGGTCTACGGCGGCCGGAAACTGCGCTGCTGGCTGTCGGGGCTGAAGAAGCTGCTGGTGGAAATGGGGATCTTCCGGACCCGGAACAGCTACTTGGGTTATCCGCTCACATCCGGCTGCGAGCGTGCGATCCGGCGCCTGCTGGACCGGGAATCGGACGTGCTTTTGCCGCGCCGGGGCGGGCGCCCATGAAATGGCTCGTGGTGGCGCTGCTGTGGTTCGTGGGTTGCCTCAACTACATCGACCGCCAGGCCATCTTCTCGGTGTTTCCGCTCCTCCGGAAAGAGCTGGCCATGTCCGACATCGAACTGGCCCTGTTGGGGAGCGCCTTTCTGTGGGCCTACGGATTGAGCTCGCCCCTCTGCGGTGTCCTCGGCGACCGCTTCCGGCGCAAGAATATCATCCTGTGGAGCCTGGGCGTTTTCAGCCTTGTCACCCTGGTTGCCGGCTTGGCCGATAGCGGCCGGCAACTGGTCTGGCTCCGGACGTTTCTGGGTGTGTCGGAGGCCCTCTACATCCCCGCCGCGCTGGCAATGATCGCCGATTGCCACTCCGAGCGCACGCGCTCCACCGCCGTCGGCATCCACCAGACCAGTCTGCTGGCCGGGTCGATCATCGGCGGTGTTTTGGCGGGCTACCTGGGTGACCGCTACGGCTGGCGCCCGGCGTTCTCATTTCTCGGAGGATCGGGGTTACTCCTGTGTGCCGTCCTGTACTTCTCGCTGCCGTCGCCGCCGGCCGTTTCCCGCGCGGCGCCTTCCGGGAGAGGCTTCCCGGGAATTCCAGTGGAGATCTTCAGACGGCCCACATTCCTCTGTGTTCTTTTCGGCGGCGCCTCGCTTTCGATGGTGAGCTGGGTCGTGACGGCGTGGATGCCGGTCTACCTGCACGACCACTTCAAGTTGAATCTTGCCCAAGCGGGATTGAACGCGGTCCTGTACGCGTCCATCGCCACGATGGCCGGCCTGCTGGCCGGAGGTGCGCTGGCCGATCTTTGGGCGCGGCGTGACGATCGGGCGCGCATGTTCGTGCAGTTGGCCGGCCTGGCGGTGTCCGCCCCGGCGGTTCTGGGCGTTGGCCACTCGGCCTCGCTGGCGCCGCTGCTGGCGTATCTGTTCGTGTTTGGCTTCGGTCGCGGCCTCTATGAGTGCAACAACATGCCGCTGATCAGCCAGGTCGTGGGGCCGGACCAGCGCGCGACCGCCTACGGCGTGTTCAATCTCACCAACACGCTGGCGGCAGGCGCCAGCGTCCTGGTGACCGGAGCGTTGAAGCAGTCCCTCGGAATCGCGGCCACGATCTCCGCCATGTCCGGCGCGCTGGCGCTTGCCTCCCTTGTGACTCTTGCCGGTGCGGTGTGGTTCCTGCGGCGGGACAGGGCGCGGGCACCGGGCGGGAATCGGCTATCATGAATTGCTTCGAGCGCTATGACACGTTTCCTCGCGGTTCTCCTTCCCGCCCTCTGCCTGGCGCAGTCGTTTCCCGCCGACTGGTTCGACCTGACGCGGCTCAGAGACTTCTCGGCGCTGCGCTCATCCAGCAACAACGCCGACCCCGATAGCAACGACGACAGCAAACGGCCCCTCCCGGGCGAGACCCTCGTGCTGGCCGACCTTGAGGGCCCGGGGATGATCACCCACATCTGGCTGACGGTGGCGGCCAACGAATACGGCTGGCCGCGGCTGTTGCGCCTGCGCGTCTATTATGACGGCAGCCACACGGCCAGTGTCGACGCGCCGGTGGGCGATCTGTTCGCCGCCGGCCATGGCTTCGAGCGGAATCTCAAATCGGTGATGGTGGTGAACAGCTCCAGCGGTCGCTCGCGCAACCTCTATTGGCCGATGCCTTTCGCCCGCTCGTGCCGCATTACCCTCACCAACGAGGGCCGGCGGCGCATGTCGAACGTCTACTACCACGTCGACTGGCGCAAGCTGAAGGCGCTGCCTTCCGACACCGCCTACTTCCACGCCCGTTACCGGCAGGAGTTGCCCGCGGCAAAGGGCCGGCTCTACAACATCCTGGATGTGCGGGGCCGCGGCCACTACGTGGGCACCGTGCTCAGCGTCGTCCAGGCCGAGCCCGGCTGGTTCGGCGAGGGCGATGAGTGGGTCTACGTCGACGGCCAGCGGCGGGCGTCAATCGAGGGCACCGGGACCGAGGACTACTTCAACGACGCCTGGTCGTTGCGCGTGGCCGACGGGCCGTACACGGGCGTGACGGTGGCCGAAGGCACGGGCCTCGGGTCGCGCCTGTCCGCCTACCGCTGGCACGTGCCTGACCCGATTCCCTTCACCAGGTCGCTCCGCTTCGACATCGAACACGCCGGCTGGACCTATCACCCGGACGGCCGCGTGCGCTCCGCCTTCGAGGAGCGCGCGGACCTGTTCTCCAGCGTGGCCTTCTGGTATCAGCAGGGTATCGCGCTCGGTCTGCCCGAGCCGCCCTATGGGACCGCGCGCCTCCCCCACGGCAACGCCCTTCAGATCGAGGCCGAGTCGCTGGCCGGGCAGGCGCGCGCCGAGCAGGGCAAGGTCGAGGTCCAGAAGGAGGTCTTCTGGTCGCGCGACCTGTTGCTATTCCGCGCCGCCGGACCGGGCGCGCGGCTGGACCTTCCCCTCGATGTGCCGGCGGACGGCCACTACGAATTGGTGGCGCAGGCCGCGCACGCCCCGGACTACGGCAGCTACGACGTGTTGCTCGATGGCAAGCCGGTGGGCGGGACGACGGAGCTGGAGCATGAACCGGGCGCCAATATGGGAAGCGAAGGAGCCATCGACGGCTGGCACACCGAACTCTACGTCGCCGAGGATCACCTGCTCGGCTGGGCACGGCTGACTCGCGGGCGGCACACGCTGAGCTTTCTCTGCCGCGGGAAGAACGTACGTTCCACCGGCCACCGGCTGGGGTTGGATACGCTCATCCTGGCGCGCGTGGCCACGCCTGACGCTACCGCCGGACAGCGCGAACAGGCAGTCGCACGCCTGCGCGACCCGAAAGCCCTGATCGCCGTGCTGTCCGATTCCGATCCGATTATCCGGGGGCTCGCGGCGGTAGGGCTGCGCAACGCCGGCCCGGCGGCGCGCGGCGCGCTCGATGCGCTGATCGCACGTTTGAAGGATGACGATACCGGTGTGCGGATGGCCGCGGCCGACGCCATCGCCGCGCTGGGCGCCGCCGCCCGCCCGGCCCTGGACCCGCTGCTGACGGCCTGCCAGGTGGAAGGGCAACACCCACACGTACAGCGGA
>CAYOTD010000016.1:3659-17214 GCA_964406685.1 uncultured Solibacteraceae bacterium
CGTCTCGGCGGCGCTGGGGGCCATCGGTCCCGCCGCCGCCCCCGCGCTGCCGTGTCTGCGCAAACTCGAAGAGATCCCGCGCGTGCGCTGGGCGGCCTCGGCCGCCATCCGAAGGATCAACGTGCGCTGAAATCCGCCTACAGCGCTTCGTAACAGCCGCGGTCTTTGGAGCACTCGTCATCGGCGGCGAGTTTGCCGTCGGGACCGAGGCAGTTCTGCGTGTGAACGCACCAGAACAGGCGATCGTTGCCGCGCTGGACCGTGGGGTCCCACTCGGCGTCGATGAACATGCCCTTCCAGCGGAGGTTGGCGCAGCGGTTGTCGTCGATGACGTTCAATCCGGCTGGTTCCATGGTGTCCCCTTTCAGGCCTTGATGCCCGCGGCGGCCATCAGGGCGCGCTTGACGGCCACCTTGGCCAGTTGCACCTTGTAGGCGTTGCCGGACAGCGGAGTCGCGCCGGCCACCGCCGCCTTACCGGCCTCCTCGGCGACCTCCGGGTTGAGCGACTTGCCGGCCAGGAGCTTGCCGGCCTCATTCGCCAGCCAGGGCGTTGGAGCGACATGCCCGAGCACGATGCGGGCGCTGACAACGGAGCTGCCCTTCATGCGCAGCATGACCGAGGCGGTCGCCAGAGGCCAGTCCAGCGCCTCCCGCTGGCGCACCTCGTAGGTTGCGTTGCGCCCGGCGGCGGGCAGTGTCACTTCGGTCACGATCTCGTTCGGCCGGATCGCGATCTCACGTTCCCCGTCGCCCTTAGGTGTCACGAAGAACTTCTCCGCCGGGATGACACGGTTGCCGGCCGCACCGGTCACGCCGATGCGCGCGCCGAGCGCGACCAGCACCGGCCCGAGGCTGGACGCGCTGACGAAGCGCGCCGGCCCTCCGCCGAAGATGGCGTGGTAACGGTTATCGCCTTCCTCGACCAAGTTCTTCCCTTCATGCCTGGCCACCAGGCCGAAGCCGGCGCGGAAGTACCAGCAACGAGGCCGCTGGCACAGGTCGCCCCCGACGGTTCCCAGGTTGCGGATCTGCGGGCTGGAAACGCCCCTCACCGCCGACAGAATCGCGGGGTAGGGCTTCAACTCGGCGCTGGCCAGCAATTCGTCGAAGGTGACCAGCGCGCCGATGCGCAGCCCGGCGGCGGTCTTGGCGATGCCGCCCAGGTCCTTGATGCCCTTGATGTTCACCACGCGCTTGGGCGTGTGAACGTGGTCCTTCATCAGGCTTATCAGATCGGTGCCGCCGGCCAGGATGTCGGCCTCGCCCCACTTGGGGGCGAGCAGCGCGATGGCCTCTTTTACGGTTGCCGGAGATGCATACGCGAAGGGTTCCATCAGGCGTTCCTCCCTTCCAGAGCCGCCAGCACTCGTTGGGGCGTGAACGGTGCGACGGGCACGCGCACGCCGATGGCGTTGGCGACGGCGTTGGAGATGGCGGCCAAGGTGGGGATCACCGGCGGCTCGCCCAGTCCGATGACGCCGCGCTTGTCGTTGTCCGGGTCGATTTCCATGTGGCAGACGATCTCGCCGATGTCGGCGGCCCCGGCCAGCTTGTAAAACTCCATGTCGGCGTTCAGCATCCGGCCAGTGACGTCGCACATAATCCGCTCTTCATACAGCGCCGTGCAGATGGCCATGGTGCACGCGCCGAAAACCTGGCTTTCGGCGGTCTTCGGATTGACAATCAACCCGCAGTCCTGCACCGCCACCAGCTTCTTCAACTTGACGATACCGGTCTCGACGTCCACTTCGACCCGGGCGATCTGCACCCCGCCCACGCCGCCCGTGTTCAGACCTTCCTTGGGAGCGGTCTTGGGATTGTTCTCGCCGATCACCGAAACGGTCTTCACACCCAGCTTCTGGCAGGCCGCCTTCCAGGTGAGGCTCTTGGCCGGATTCCCTTTCACCCGGATCTTGCCTTCCGCGGCCTCCAGTTGATCGGCCGGGGCGCCCAGGGCAGGCGCGACCACTTCGAACAGCTTCTCCAGGGCGTTCAACGTGGACTTGCGGGTGGAACTCGACACACCGCCCACGGTGGTCGAACCGCCGCTGGCGCCGGAGGGTGGATAGCGATTGTCGCCGATCTTGACCCGCACCGCGTGAACCGGCAGTCCGAGCGACTCGGCCGCGACCATGCCGATGACGGTCATTGTGCCCGTGCCCAGATCCTGGCTGCCGAGTTCGACTTCCACTGAGCCATCGGCGTGGATCACGGTGCGGCACTGGCTGGCATGGCCCGCTCCGCCCCAGGTGCCGAATCCAACGCCGAGGCCGTGCTTCAGGTGGCCGGTGGACTTGTCGCCGCGCGGATGCCAGTTCCTCTTCCAGTCGATCATCTCGGCCGCTTTGGCGAACTGCCGCCGGTACGTGGCCGGCCTCGCCGTGTAATCGGCGTTCTTGGAGAAGAAATCGAGGGGGTCCATCCCCAGCTTCGCCGCCAGGTCGTCCATCGCCGCACCGGTCAGCAGCGACGCCTGCGGATGGTTGGGGGCGCGCCAGGCGCGGGAACTGCCGGCGTTGAGGGAGACCGCGCTGTGATTGAGCCGCTTGTTCGGGATGTTGGTGTATACGTACGGCAGCGGAGGCATGCCGCCTCCTCCCACCCCGCCCGTGGCCCAGGATTCCGACTGCCAGGCGATCAGCGTCCCATCCTTCTTCGCGCCCAGCCGGGCGCGCATGAAGGCCGAGGGGCGGTTACCGGCGATCATCAGGTCGAGTCCCCGCTCCAGGAACATCCGCACCGGCCTTCCTCCGGCCGACTTGGACAGGTGCGCCGCTTCGGCCGCCCAGCGGTCCGACACGAACTTGCTGCCGAAGCCTCCGCCCATGGCGTCCTGCATGACGTGGATGTTGGCGGCCGGGATCTTCAGGTTGCGCGCCAGGTCGCCGGCGATGTCGCTGACCGACTGCGTCGACGGCCAGTACTCGATCTTTTCGCCCTGCCACTGGATCGTCTGGCCGTGAGTCTCCATGGTGCAGTGGGTCACGACCGGGCAGCCGTAGAGGCCCTCACTGATCACGTCGGCTTCCTTGAAGGCCTGCTCCGGGTCGCCCGTGACCTGCTCCCCCGCGGCCTTCACACGGCCGCCGGCCTTCTTCAGGTCGGATTCGTTGACCACGTGCGGCAGTACTTCGTATTCCACCTTGATCTTGCGCGCGGCGTCGCGGGCGATCTCTTCCGTCACCGCCGCCACAGCCGCGATCTCCGTGCCCTGCCATTGGACTTCCGTGCCGGCGGGAGAAGTGACTTTCACCGCCGCCACTCCTTTGGTCTTCTCGGCGGCGCTGATGTCGATGGAGGTGATGCGCGCATGCGCATAGGGGCAGCCGAGCACGACGCCGAACAGCAGCCCTGGGCGGGCAATGTCGGACCCGTATCGGACCCGGCCCATGCTCTTGATCGGGCCGTCCAGACGGCTGGTACGCCTGCCCATCACGCGGCGGTTCGACATTGCGGGCCAATGATAGTCAGGCATTCTTGCCTCCTCGCATCGTCTTGGCTGCTTCCAGAACCGCCTTGCGCAAGCCGACATAGGTTCCGCAACGGCAGAGATTGCCGTCGAGCCCCCGCAGCACGTCGTCGTAAGTCGGATTCGGTTGTTTCGCCAGCAGCGCCTTGGTTGCCATCACCATGCCGGGGGTGCAGTAGCCGCACTGTTGGGCATCGTTGCTGACGAAGGCCGCCACTACCGGGTCGGGTTTCCCGGCGGGGATGCTCTCGATGGTTTGGATGTCGTGGCCTTGCGCGTCGATGGCCAGTACGCTGCACGCGTAGACGGCCTTGCCGTCCATCAGAACCGTGCAGGCACCGCAGGTTCCGCGGTCGCAGACGCGCTTGGACCCCGTCATGTCGAGCCGGTTGCGAAGCGCGTCGAGCAGCGTGACTCTCGGCTCCACCGAGAGCTTCACCGGCTTTCCGTTGATCTGAAGCGTGACTGGGACCTCGCCCGGACCGGTCAGCCTGGCGCCTGCTTCCTGGGCCTCCGCCTCCGGCTCAAGCAGTCCCGTGCCCACCGCGCCGCTCAGCCCCACACCTTGCATGAAGCCGCGGCGCGAAAATCCCTTTCTGGGAGTGGACTCCTGCTCGGGTTCTTTCCGTGAGCTCACCAGACACCATCCTTTCTGCCCTTCTCCAGTAACTCGCAAGGGGTGCGAATTTGGAACGAATATAGCACAGTAAGGGCAGCCACACACTCCCGGCTGTCCCCGGGGCGGATAAGGGGGGTGCCGTCCGGTGAGTGTCCTTAGACGGCAATCGGAGCGGAATCAGTGGCGGCGTTTCACCAGCGCGGTGATGGCTAGGCCGGTGCCCAGTAGCGCCAGCGATGACGGCTCCGGGGTACCGGAAGGCTCCGAGCCGCCGGTCGGTTTCTCGTAGGAACCCAGGTTCGTGAAGAGGACGGCGCGAACCGTTCCCGGCGAGAAGTCGAAACCGTTGTGGTCGAACCTATCGCCGAACACGAATACATAGCCCAGGCCGATCTGCTCGTAGTGGAGGTACGCTTCCGCGTCGGCGATCTGCCCGGCGGTCCAGCCTGCGCCCCCGGTGGTCAGCGCCGTTCCGCCGGTGATCCGCCTTCCCGGGGTCCCGCCCACGAACCTGCCGCCGAGGCCGGAGGTCGCAAAGCACGCATCCACCAGGAACATGTTCTGGTCCATAGAGCCGGCGCCGACCTGTATGGACGAGCCGATGCCGGTCAGCAGTGTGTTGGCGTACTGGTGGACGTTGGGGTTCTGGTCCTCGAACAGGATGAGCAGCCCACCCGCGGTGACGAATGACCAAAGTGCACTAATCTCGTCGCCCGTGGGCGCACGGCCCGGGCCGGCGATGACGAACGAGTCGAAAGCCGCAAGCACGCTGGCTGATGCCGCTCCGTCCGGTGCTACCGTGTTGCCGGCCGCCAACTGGAGCGCGTGCATTTCCGAGAAGAACGTCGAGTTGTTCCACGTAGTCGGCACACCGTTCGGGTCGACCCAGCTCCCTTCCCACTGGCCGATAGTCCCGGCGCGGACGATTCCAGCGAATGCCGCAACCAACACCAGCGTCGCGCCAACGCGGCACACCCCAGGCATATTCACGATACAACCTCCCTCTCCTCCGGCTTGGCGGTTCTCCCATTGGGAGAGCGCAGTGGCTGGAGTCAGCATTCTAAGAGGCACAGTCTGGCTGCGGAAGGAGCATGATCGTCCGGCTACAGTGGCAAAAACGTAGCGTGCGCGTCTATCCGGCTGTTGCACAAGGGTTCTGCAGCCGATATTCTGTCGAAGGATGGGACTTGGCACGGTGGAGCATCAGGATACCCTGACGCCTGAGGGAATTCGCCACGCACTCTCCCAAGTCCTTGCTTCGAGGGCATTTGCACGCTCGGAGCCCCACCGGTGTTTCCTTCGCCATGCGGTTGAAACCGTCTTGAACCAGCGGACTGAGGTGTTGAAGGAGTCGATACTCGGTGTTGAGGTTTTCAACCGTGGTCCGGATTTTGATCCGAACCTGGACAACGTGGTCCGAGTCGAAGCCCGCCGCCTCCGGCAACGCCTGAAGAACTACTATCAGAACGAGGGCCGCGGTGATCCGGTACTGATCGAACTGCCTGTGGGGAGCTATATCCCGCAGTTCTCCCGCAGATCCGCAGCCAAAGCGGCGCGGGAGGCCCCGGCCAGGTCGGTGACCCGCCTCGTCGCCTTCGGCGGTGTCGCCCTCATTTTGACTGGGGCATTCTCGTACTTGGCTCTCCGCCGCCAGGAGCCCCCCTTGCTGGCCGTGCTGCCGTTTGCCGAATTCGGTCCGGCCGGCGGGGATGCCGTCCGCGGTGACGCCGTTGCGGACGATATCCTCCAACTCCTGGCCGAAACGCCCGGCCTGCGCGTCGTTTCCCGGACTTCCGCCTTCCGGTTTCGGCCACAGGATGCGCAACTGGACAACGTCCGTCGTCAGTTAGGGGCGGAGATGTTGGTCGAGGGCAGCGTGAAGCAGGTCGGGAACCGAACTCACATCTCGGTCAGATTGCTCAACGGTAAGACCGGCATTCCGGTCTGGGCCGGCACCCAAGACTGCGACGGGGCGGGGTTGGAGGGCGCCGAAAGAGCCATTGCGCAGAGGGTGGCAACGGTGTTGGGAGCTTCGCTTCGGCCTCCCGGTCATACCCCGCCTGCCGAGGTGCGGGACCTGTTCGCCAGGGCCCGCTTCGCTGCCGCCCGGGGAGATGCCGATGGCCGCGCGCGCGCCCTCGATCTCTACCGGCGTGTCGTGGCTCTCGATCCCGACTTCGCGCGGGCTTGGGGAGAACTGGCGCGCCAGCTCAGTCTGAACGCTTTCCACGAGCCTGGCGCGGCGGACCGGCTGGTGGTTGAGGTCAGGGCCTCAGCCGCGCGTGCCCTGCGGCTGGACTCGGCCCTCGCGGACCCGTATTTCGCTCTTGCTCGTGTGGCCTGGTTCTACGACTGGGATTGGGCCGTCGCGGAGAAGAACTGGCAGCGGGTTCTGGAGATCAATCCCAACTATGCGGGGGCGCACCAGGCGTATGCGCTGGCCTTGGTGACACGCCGGCGTTTCGGGGAGGCGTTGACCCACTCCCGCCGGGCGGTCGAGCTCAACCCCCTGGCGTTTGCGGCCAGCAACGATCTGGGCGTGGTTCTCTATGCCGCCGGCCGGTTTGACGAGGCGGCGTCTCACGCCCAGGTGTCCCTTTCCCTCGCACCGGACCCCGCCGGCCCGCTCTTCCTTCTGGGGAGTGTGGATGCCGCCCGGGGCCGCTATGCCGCCGCAATTCGGGAACTGGAAAAGAGCGCTGCGCTGTTATCGCGGGATCCCTCGATCCTCGGACGGCTGGGCAACGCCTACGCTCGATCGGGCCGCCTTGCGGAGGCCCAGTCGGTGCTAGCGGAGTTGGAGCGGAGTCCGAAGGCTCCGCGCATCTACGCCGCCATGGTCGAAACTGGTCTGGGCCACTCGGACCGGGCAATCCAGTTGATCGAGGCGAGCCTGGCAAGGCGCGACCCGGATGTCTTGTTTCTTGGTGTCGACGCCGTCTTCGATCCCCTGCGGAGTGACGGCCGATTCAGGGCACTCTGTTCCAGAGTCGCCGGTCCCGCGCGGTGACGGCCCTTGCCCTCGGTCCGAACTCAGCCTCTGAGCGAGAGGCGGAGCCAAAGGTCCTGTTTCGGCGTTACGTGCGCGACTATCCCGAGATCGACGAGCGTGCCGCAGACTTTGTATTGAGCCGAATCGACGGGCACACCGGCGTCAATGGTGCGCACTTCGAGGCGGCCTTCCTCTGCGGCGATTCTCAGGCTCAGCTCACCGTTCCGCACGTTGCGGGTGCAACTCCCCCATCCGGTAGCCGTGGACCAGGAAGTCGGGGAAGGGAACTCGCGGGCGTTTACCGTGGCCGCAGTCGCCGATCACCAGGGCGGCCTCGTCGTTGAGTGCAAGAACGCGCTGCACGGATTCGTGCTCGAACAGTTGCCGCTTGTAGTTGTACTTGTAGATCGACTCCAGTGCCTTGCGGATCTTAGCCGGATCGACCAGCGGGCCCAGGCCGGCGAAATCGGCGACATACTGGCCCACGAGTTGATCCACCAGGCAGCCTTCGCCGAGTTGGGAATCGGGTCTTTCGGTCGAGTCCGAACCAAAGGGGCTCAGCAGGTCGCGAGCGATCCGTTCCTTAGGGACGCCGCGGATCTTCTGGATGTAGTAATCGCCGTTGAACAGGTTGGCGTCGATCCAGGCGCGGCCCTTCTCGAACAGGCCGCGATACACCGCCGCCGCCGGATTGCCCATCGCCCGCGCCATCTCCTCGCCGGCGCGCAGCGCGCCCAGGTAGTAGATGCCGCACATCGGGTTCGGCCCGAAGAACTCGACGTCGTAGGTGTTGTGCTGCACGCCTTCCATGACTCCGTCGCGGTCGGCGTCCCACCCGCCTTCGACCCAGGCGAACTCAATGGCGCGCTTGATCTCCGGCCACAGCTTCCGCAGCCATTCGTTGTCGCCCGACAGGCGCCAGTCCAGGTAGGCCTTGATGATCTGGCCCATCTGCCCGTCGGCCGCGGCCGTGCCTCCGGTCTGCTTCCCTTCCGGAAGCTGAACGCGGATGGGCATGAGCCCGTTCAACCGGCCCGAGAGTTCAAAGGCCGCCTCGCGAATCGAGCGCGCCAGGGTCGGGAACAGGTAGTGCGTCGCGCTCTCGTAGTTCCAGACGTGATTGCACGAGCCGAAGCAGCAGCCCGTGTGATCGTTGATGCCCTCAAAGCCCCGAAATCGGCCGTCGGCGGTGCGGAAGCAAGTGGGCGTGGCCAGGGTCGATAGGTTCGACATGGCGGCTTCCTTGACCGCCGCCGGCAGCGTGGTCTCGCGCATGGCCGCCAGGAATCGTCCCATGCGGGCTTCCAGCGACGGCAGGTTCGCGGAGAGGTGCGAGGCCGCCGCCCAGGCGTCGGCGAACCGGCGCGCGTAGTGGTTTCCGATGATGGTGTTTTCCTCGCCTTTGGGCGCGGTCCAACCGCACCAGGCAGGAGTACGGTTGGGAAAGTGCCAGGCCAGGAGAAACTCGAAATCGGCCTGCGCGCCGGGCGCGATCTCACGGCTCAGGCAAAGCGAGGCCACGCGGCTGGTCTGCTCCGCTTGCGGTCCCAGGATGCCATCGGCCGACAAGTCGTCCCAGAACAGCAGCGGGCTGGCCCACCAGCGCGCCCTTAACCCGCGAGATCCGCGCCGTCGCGGAACTCGTTGCGGCGCGCCTCTCCCGTGCCGACCGGGTTATCAAGAACGAACGCCACGGAGACCCGGGCGCGGCCCGCGCCCGGATTCGTCACGTGATAGCGCAGCACGGCGACGGGCAACCCGGATTCTTCCGCGTCCAGCGGAATGACCGGCGTGAACGCTTCCAGAGCGACCTTCACCGGCAGCTTCGCGTCGCGGAAGGCAATACGCGCCAGCGGGTACTCGCCCGTGAAAGTGGCTCCGGCGAGCCGGCCCAGGCCGGGAGCGTTTCTCGTGCCCAAACCGCTGGCGCCCTCGTAGGGCGGCCCCAGGCGGGCTTCGAGGATGCGAGCCACAGGGCCGGCCGTGCCCGCCTGTGCCCAGATAGCGGGAAAGGCGTACGCCGGCGTGCGGCCCTTGTCCGGCCGGTTGGCCATCTCCCAATCGCGCAGTTGGCCGCGGCCGCCCAAGCTGACCGCGCCCGCGCCTACGCCCCCAGCGGAAAGGCAATCATCGCCAGCCTCCGGCCGGAGTAGACGCGCGGATAGTCGCCCGCGGAAGCCGGTCTGGAATCTCTCGGGGCCGGCGCTGCGCCGGCCATGGCGACGGTCTTCAGGAAGTCGCGCCGCGGAGTGTCCTTGCTCGCCATGGCCAGCAGTCTACAACAAACCGCGGCGCGGTGCTCTTCAAAGCTTCGGGCAGGAATCACCCCAACAGTCCGTTGACCTTTGCCATTACGGCGAATGCATCGGCCACGTAGACGACATCCGCCTTGCCGCGCGCCCAGCCGCAGTTGGCGTCGAGGTTGACGGCGCGGCGCTCCGTGATGAAACGCCAGCCGACCACGTGCGGTTCCTCGCCGTGGCAGCAGGTCGCCAGGCCCTTGCGGTGCCGCGGCGTCGCTCCGGTCTGGCCGATCTGATTGAGATGCGTGAGGAAGCCAAGCACGGCTTGGCCTTCTCCGCCTAGATCCACCAGTGACTTACTGCTGCCGAGGGAAGCCTGAGTGGCATTCAGGAAACCCAGGATCAGCTTCTCCGCCTCGGCCACGTGGGGGACGCCGTCGGCCTGGTTCTTGGTCCAGCCGGCCCCGGCGACAAACAGCAACTCCGCGTCGGGGCGGATGGTTTGCTGTTCGGCCTTGGGTGATTGCACTCCCGTCACTTGCGTGCGGGAGCCGGCTTCGACGTCGAGGCGCTCGACCGCGGCCGAGCCCGGCGCCGCGGCAACAGGCTCCGCGCAACCACCTTCGAGGAGTACGAACCAAGGGCGCTGTGTCCGCTCCATCACCGCCTCCATGCGCTGCCGGTAATACCAGCGGGTGACGGCCAGCTTGTCCGCAGCCGGGGTGATACCTGTAACGTGTGTATCGGCACGCCCGCCCAGCCGATGCGCCACGCCGGGGATCACGCGGTTCCAGCGCGAAGTCGCGGGAGTCAGAATCAGGGTAGCTCCGGCCGCCCGGGACAGCGCCTCGGCGGCGGCCGCGTCGCTGGCATAGCGCGGCTGGGCGAACTCGCCGCCCTCCACCGCGCGGATGCTCGTGGCGCCGCAGCCGGCAATGGAATCCGCCGCGACCTTCACCTCGCCGCCCACCAGGCCCACCTGGAACGGCGCGCCCAGACTCCGAGCGGCCCCCAATACCTCAAACGCCAACTTGCCGAGCGAACCTTCGCTCTCGGTGTGCAAAAGTACAAGGATCGATTCCATCGCCGTTACCCCCGGATCCATTCCACGATCTCGCGCGCGATCTCATCCACCGGCACGTCGCGCACCAGCCGCGTCTCGCGCTGTTGCTTGGGAAGCGTGACACTGGCGAAGGACACCCCCGCCGCGCCCACCGCCGCCGGTTTGGCCTTCTGAAGCGCCGGCATGATGGTTCGCATGTTGGCCATCCCGACCTGAGGGTTGTTGCGCGGCTCCGGCAGGTTCCCCGTTGCCCATCCGAACACGGCCGGCGGACCGGCGCAGACGGAGACTTGGTGACGCCCGCCCTCGACGCGTTCCAACACCCGCAGCGAGCCGTCCGCGCCCACCGTCAGTTCATCGACGCCCTGGAACTGCTCGGTGATGCCGAGCAACTCGCCCACGATCTGCATGGTCGCGCCCGCCCCGCGCGAGGCCGATTCCCATCCGCCAAACACCAACAGGCGCGCGCGGTCCAGTCCGGGAAGGGCCTGAATCGCGCCCGCCAGGGCGGAGGCGACTTCCCCCGACTCGGTGAATCCGCCCGAAGGCCCATCCAACGCAACCAGCTCGAACGGCGCCTTCTGCGCTACCGTCATCATCACCTGCTGTAGCTTGGCCTTAGGCGCCAGGCTAACCAGCCAGACCTTGCTGCCCGCCTTCTTCGCGGCCAAGTTGGCGGCTTCGAACAACGCGTGCGCGGCCCACGGGTCGAGCACGGCGGGCAACATCATCTCGTTCTTCAGCGCGGGACCTTGCGGACCCACGACGGGTTCCAGGGTTTGCAGCGGATCGGGGACGATGCTCGCGCAGACCACGATTTGATATCCGGAATTCATAGGTGCGTATTGTCTAGTATCCGACAAGCGCACCTGCCCGCGCAGGAGCGGGGTCACCCGGCTTTTCGGCTCCACGCCTCCAGCAGCCGGTCGTAGGTGACCTCAAGATCTTCGGGCAGTACGCGGGTCTCCCCGATCGTGGTCATGAAGTTGGCGTCACCGGTCCAGCGCGGCAGGATGTGCAGATGAACGTGCCCGGCGATTCCGGCGCCGGCGCACTCGCCGAGGTTCATCCCCAGGTTAAGTCCCTGAGGACGATAGACCGCCGTGAGCGCGCGCTCGGCCTCCGCCGCCAAGTCCATCATCTCCGCCAGCGCCGCCCGGCCGACGTCGGCCAGCCGTGCCACATGGCGATAGGGCGCGACCATCAGGTGGCCGCTGGTATAAGGGAACAGGTTCAGCAGAACGAAGTTGTTCTCGCCGCGAAACAGAATGTAGTTCTCGCGGTCCCGCTGTTCGGACGGCTTCTGGCAGAAGATGCAGGGGCCACTCGCTGCGGCCTTGGACACATATTGATAGCGCCACGGACTCCAGAGGCGGTCCATCGCCTTCGCGTCAGGCCAACTGCGGCGCGTCGGCCGGCGGGGCGGGCGGCGCGGCTGCTTCGGCCGGCGCTTCGCCGTGGTTGACCAGGTCCTTCAGCTCCTTGCTGGGCTTGAAGTAAGGAATGCGCTTCGGCGGTACCTCGACGCGGGCGCCGGTCTTCGGGTTCCGGCCGATGCGCGGCTGCCGCTGGCGCGTGCGGAAACTGCCAAACCCGCGGATTTCGATCTTGTCGCCGGTTCGCAGAGAGCGCACGATGCTGTCGAAAATGGCTTCGACAATCACCTCGGAGTCCTTACGAGTCATCTCCACGACCCGCGATACTTCTTCGATGAGATCCGCTTTCGTCATGAGCTGCCTTTCTCCTTCCACTTCAGCACGATTGCCGGTACGAATTCCAGCTTACACTACCGGCCCTCACCCTGTTCCTTCAGGTTGATCGCCTCCTCGATGGTCATGGTGGCTGCGGCCGCCTGCCGCTGGTAGTCCTCCAACCGCGCCCGTTCCTCCTCGTCCGCCACGGCCCGGATGCTCAGGCCGATACGTTTCTCGGCCTCATTCATCTTGATGACCTTGAACTCGCACTCTTCTCCGATCGTCAGCGGCGGTTCTTCGTGGTGGCCTTCGGCGCCCGGAATCTCCGAGTTGTGGCACAGTCCTTCCACCCCCGGCGCCAGTTCGACGAACGCACCGAAGCTTGCCGCCCGGCACACGCGCCCGCGCACGATGTCGCCCACCTGGTGTGAGCGGAAGAATGTCTCCCAGGCGTCTGGTTGAAGCTGCTTGATTCCCAGGGATAGCCGCCGGTTGGGGGCGTCGATGTGCAGGATCACCGCCTGCACGAGTTGACCCTTCTTGAGCACCTCGGAGGGATGCTTGACGCGCTTGGTCCAGGACAGATCGGAGATGTGGACCAACCCGTCGATGCCCTCCTCGATTTCTATGAACGCGCCGAAGTCGGTGAGCTTCCTCACCCGCCCTTCCACCACAGAACCGATGCTGTAGCGCTCCGCCACCGTCGTCCAGGGGTCGGCTTCCAGTTGCTTGATTCCAAGGGAAACGCGCCGGTCCTTGGGTTTCACTTCCAGGACCACCGCCTCGACGTTGTCGCCGACCTTGACCACCTTGCCGGGGTGCTTCATCCGTCGCGACCAGGTCATCTCGGAGATGTGGATCAGGCCCTCGACCCCGGGCTCCAACTCGACAAAGGCGCCGTAGTCGGTCACGCTCACCACCCGGCCGATCACATGCGATTGCGGCGGGTAACGCGTCTCGACACTCTCCCACGGATCGGGCGCCAGTTGCTTCAGGCCTAGCGAGATACGCTCCTTCTCGCGGTCGAACTTCAGCACCTTGACCGTGATCTCGTCGCCGGCGTTGATCATCTCCGACGGGTGGCTGATGCGGCCGTAGGACATGTCGCTGACGTGGAGCAGTCCGTCGATGCCGCCAAGGTCGACAAAGGCTCCATACTCGGTGAGGTTCTTCACCACGCCGGTGACCACCGCGCCTTCCGCCAGCGTCTCCAGCGCGTGCGTCTTGCGGGAATGAATCTCGTCTTCCAGCGCCAGCTTTCTCGATACCACGACATTGCCGCGCCGCCGGTTGAGCTTCACGATCTTCACCGGGATATCCTGGCCGATGTAGCCGTCCAGATTGTGCGCCGGCCTCACGTCCACCTGCGACCCCGGCATGAAGGCCTTCACGCCCACGTCCACCGACAGGCCGCCCTTGATGCGTCCCAGCACATGTCCGGCAACCAGGAGGTTCTCGCGGTAGGCCTTCTCC
>CAYOTD010000017.1:0-17158 GCA_964406685.1 uncultured Solibacteraceae bacterium
CACCGGTTCGCTCCTCTCAATGTAGCCGCCCTCGGCCAACTCCCGGATCCGCGCTGCCGGAATTTGTGGCGCCTGCGCAAAGTCGAAGTCCTCCAGCGTCTTCAGCCGCGGCATCTGCGCTTCCCGGATGCGGTTCTCCACCGCATGCCGGTCCCGCTCTTCACACTCCATCGCCAGCAGCGCCTCCAGGTAGCGGATGTGACGATGTCCCTCGCGCACCGCCTGCTCGGCCAGCGTCACAAAATTAGCGCCGATCACCGGCACGCGCACCGCCTTGCAGTACTGCTTCACACTGGCCTGTTCCAGGCTCTGGGTCTGTGCATTGCTCTTCACGGCACACCCCCCGTCGGATCGGCCAGCAGCAGATCATAGGCGTCCATCGCCGGCATCGGCCGCTCGAATTGCCGCAGGTCTTCTTCCAGCGCCAAGGCATATTGCCGGCGCTGCTCCGGATCCGGCATCCGCAGCAGATGCAACACCGCCGCCGCATCGGTCACGCCCAGGCCCAAGGCCTCCTCCGCTGCCGCGACCAGCCGCTGCCAGCCTTCCACCAGACCCACCCGCACCAGCGTGATCATCTCCCGCGTGCCGCCACTGCGGCCATGCCGCTGCTCCAGCTTCCGCCATAGCTCATCCAGGCACGCCGGCCACCGTCCAGCATCCCGTCACTGCTTCAGCGGTGTCGAACCCGCCATCGCTCCCGGCTTCTTTTCCAGCACGTCCAGGTAGTGCTCCAGGCTCAGAATCTGATGGCCACGCCCGTAACAGCGCTCATGCATGGCGACGCACTCGAAGTCCCGCAGCACCTCGACCCGCGTCGGCCATACTCGCACCATCGCTCTCACTCCAGGCCGCAGCGGCGTCGAATACCAGTTCGTCTTCACTCTCACGCAGCCCTTGCCGTCCACTACCGGAAAAAGCGTCTCTTCGAGCTCGAAGCCCTCCTCGGCCAGTGGCGGCAAGCAGGGTCGCTCCTGCTCCATCGCCACTCCAATCGTCGTGCTCCGCCCGCTGATCATGTGGCTTTGGCTCTCGACGCACCGCGCCAGCAGTAACTCATTCAGCCCCGCCAAGTCGCCCGCTTCCGGCACCGGTACCAGAAAGTTGCGCCGGTACCAGCCCAAGCCTTCTTCCACGCCGCCCTTCTCGTTGCCGCGCCCTGGCGTGCAGTACTCACTTTGGAAGCCCCAGTGCGACCGGAAGGCGATGATCCTCTCCGTCTCCTCCCGCTGGCGCCCCCGCAGGATCTTCTTCACCGCGCTCGACAGGTTGTCGTAGCGCAACGTCCGGAAGACCCCGCCAAAGTACCGGAAGCCGTGCTCGTGCCCCTCCAGAAACGCCTGCTGGGTGGCATTGGTGTAGGCCCGGTGGAACCCGCCTCCGCTGGCCATGCTGCGCAGCGTGAAGAACTGCAGCTGACGCCTCTCCCCGCCCAGCCGCGCCGCTGCCTCAAACCAGTCCACCTGCCCTTCCTGGCCCAATTCATACGACTGCGGCACAAAGACTTCCCGCCCCGTCAGGCCGCGCTCCAGCTTCCACTGCCGCACATACTCCCTGACCGTGGCTTCCCCAATCGGATGCTCTGGCCGATCTTCTTTCAGCCGCGTCCAGATCCGATGGGCCGTGTGCCGTTGCTTCCTCGGCGCCTGCTGGTCCGCCAACAGAATCTGGTCGATGTAGTCCTTGACCGGTTCCAGCTTCGGCTGCGCCCGCTCCGCTCTCTTCCGTTCTGGCGGCACGGCGCTGGCCAGCGCCTGCCGAACCATCCGCCGGTGCACCGAGTGCTTCCTGGCCAACTCCCGGATCGTCTCTCCCGCCGCGTACCCGCGCCGGATCTCTTCGAATAGCTCCATCTTGGCTCGCCTGTCCATCTGGGCATCGTGACATCCCGTCACCGCCCGCCTTGGCCAGGTGGGGCCATTTCAGACCATCAAATGGGGCCAAATGAGACCAGCGAAATCATCTGTTTGACCGCCCTTGGCACGGACTTGCCCTGGACGACCTCACGCTTGCCCCGGACGACCTCACGGATGACCTTCATTGCGTGGTCACCTTCTTGCTTGTCATCGAGGCAACAGGGCTTGGTGCACCAGAGCTCTCGGCTCCCAAGGATGCCTCGGAAACCGTCCTCCGAGGTGTAGTGAAAGAGCTCGGTCGGATACTCGGAATCGAGTTCCTCCCATATCGCGTCCGCTGTGCACTTCAGTGCCGCGCGGACCTCCGCCTGTTGTTGTTCGTTCACGGTGAGTCACCTCCGTCGAAGCAGAACCTGCCGCCCCGACTGGAACATGACTGTCACGGCGCCACATCCATCCCCGCCAATTTCGCCAGCTCTCGCAGTCTCCTGTCGGTTGCGACGATGCACTTCGACCGCGACACTGCCGCCGACGCGAGGTGAATCAAGTCCAGGGCGCGAACCATGATGGGGCGCTTTCCAGCGTATCCGAGACGGACAATCCTGACCGACTCCCGGACCACATCATCGCCGAACGGAACCAGCGAGAGCCGGCCCGCGGCAATGTCCTCTGAGATCCTCTTGAAGACCTCGCGCGCGCCGTCGCGCCTCAGTTCCCCCGCTTGCTCCTTGCGGGCCAGCGTGGAGATCATCTCGACCGGCGCGATTGCCGAGGACAGTAGGGAGCCCTCCCACGAAGCGGCCAATCGCGCAATCGCCTCGGACTCAGGTTCCGCGATGTACAGCTTGAGCAGCGCCGACGTGTCCCAATAGGTCATTCAGAACCGGTCTTCGCGGATCCCGGAGAGGATCTCATCGGTCGAGGTCCGGCTGCTGACCGTGTACTTCTTCCGGATGGCGCGCAACTTGCGCGCCCATGCGGTCTTGTCCGCGCTGGATTCAGGAGCGGCTACCCCCGTCAGCCTTGCCTTCACCTTGCCGCGAACCGTGATCAGCACGTCTTCGCCGCGGCTGGCCCGCTCCACCAGCTCCGACAGGCGTGCCTTGCTGTCCCGCAGCGAGGCCATCATGAGACTATTGTAGTCTCTTCGGGCCGCCCGTGGCTGGCGTCCCGCCCCCTCGTTTACCGGAAGTCCCGGATCTGCGCGATGTCGGTCTCGTTCCTGCCGTTGCGCACGTAGAGCAGCCAGCCGTCGTCGGCGCTCACCGAACAGCCCACATCGAGGACCTGGGCGGTCCCCAGATCCGCGACGCGCTCCACCGCCCCGCGGCCGAATCGCCACAGATTGAGGAAGTAGTTCCGTTGTTGGGTTCCGGAACCCTCACGGGTTGTGATGAAGTAGATCCCCCGCCGGGTCACGGCCCAGTTGCGCGAGTTCTCCCATTGCAGTTCTTTGATCAGCAGGACCTCGTCGCCGCCGCCGTCCGGCACGCGCCACAACCCCGCCATCCCGCCGCGGACATAGTAGACGAACCGTCCATCCGGCGATCCGACGGCCTCGTTGCCGCCATTCCGCGTCACCTGCGTCGCCTCGCCGCCGGAGCGGGGCGCCTTCCAGATCTGCATGGTGCCGGAGCGGTCCGAACCGAAGTAGATCCACCGTCCGTCCGCCGACCAGCCCGGGCGCACATCTTCGGCCGGATGCGCTGTCACACTGCGCGGAGCGCCGCCTTTTGCGCTGATCGCCTGAACCTCCCAGTTCCCGCGGACAAATACGTCATAGGCGATCTCCTGCCCGTCGGGCGACCATCGCGGGCTGCCCATCCTCTCCCCGATGGGAACAACCGGCGCCGGCCCGCCGCCGGCGGGATCGGTCAGCAGAATTTCGTTGCCCTTGGGATGGCTGCGGACGAAGACGACCCGAGCCGCGTCGGGCGAGAAGCGCGGCGTGGCGAACTCCTGCGCATCCACCTCCACGCGCACCGGGCGGGATGGAACACCGTCAAGCCGCATCCGGCACATCTCCGTGTTCCGCGACCAGCGCATGAAGGCCAGGCCGCTTCCGCCGGCCGGAACCGCGGGGAAGCCCGCGGGCTCGCGCACCTCCACAACCCGTTCGGCGGCGCCCCCGGAAACCGGAATCCGCCAAAGGTGAGGCTCGCCTCCTTCGCGGTCCGACGCGAACAGGATGCTCCGTCCGTCCCGCGCCCACGTCATCCCCAGAATCCGTGCATGGTCCTGTGTCAGTCGTTGGGGATTCCCCCGCGCCAGCGGCGTAACGTAGATGTCCGCGGCCGCCGCCGTGTCGTGGCGAAGAAACGCCAGCAGCCGCCCATCGGGAGAGAATGCCGGAAACCCGTCCCCGGGCGAGCCGGCCGCCGGCCACGTCACCCGCTCGTTCTCGCGGCCCTCCAGGCTTCTCAGGAATACGCTGTAGCTCTGTTCCGGCGAGACCTTGTCCACGTAGGCCAGGAACTTTCCGTCGGGCGACCAGGACAGCGCCGCCAGGGCGGAGCTGAACCCAAACGGATGGTCCCCCGCAGCCGGCGCGGGAGGGCCTATCCGCAGTCCGGCCAGCCGTTCCACCGATTTGCCGTCCGGGGCCGAGATGTAGATGCCCGCCATATCGCCGCTTCGACGATAGAATGCAATGCGGCGGCCATCCGGGGAATAGGCGGGAGCGTAATCCTCGGCGGGACTGTCGGTCAGGCGCAACGGGGCGGCCCCTCCCGCGCTCTGCACATAGAGGTCATGATTGTCTCGGCCGCGCGCCTTCCACGAGTACGCCACCGCCGAGCCGTCGGGCGCGTAGGCCGGCGCGATCTCGGAGCCGGGATAGTCCGTCAGCGCCGTGGCGACCGGTAGTACGGCGCCGGCTTGCTCACCCCGCGGCGCGCGGAACCAAAAGGAACCGGCCAGGACCAGCAGCCCCGCGACCGGAACGGCTACCAGGACCGGCGGCCAGCGCCGCCTGGTCTTGGCCGGACCGGCGGACGGGACCGCTTCCTCCTCCGGCGCGGCGGAAGCGGCGGCGTCACGCGCCCCATCCTCCGCCGGCGCAACCGATAGAAACTCCACCGGCGCCAGGAATCGATAGCCCTGCTTGGGGACGGTCTGGACATAGCGCGGGTGCTCCGCGGAATCTCCCAACGCCTCCCGCAGCCGGTTCATCGCCGTGTTCAGGCACCGGTCGAAATCCACGTACGTGTCGGTGGCCCATAACGCCTGCCGCAACCGCTCCCTGGTGACGATCTCGCCCTGGTGCTCGACCAGAAGCGTGAGAATCCGAAAGGGTTGAGCCGGCAGGTGGATGAGCACGCCATTCTTGCGGAGCTCTTCGCTGCCCAGATCCGCCTCGAAGGCCCCGAAGCGCACCACCCCTGCCCCCGGAAGCGTGCGGTCGGCGTGGACGTCCTTCGACGGAGAGCTCATAATCGGTTTGCCGGACAGCCGGGCAGGTCGAAAAGCATCATATCATGAGCATGGAGATGGGGTTATCTGCGAACGCAAACTCCTTGTTTCCATAGAATTACGCAGTTACATTAAGTTGAGCCCAGGATCGCATCCGCTGATTTGACTTCCCCCGCCCGCAGGCCTATCTACGAGAAAGCAGGCGGCGAACTCGCTTCCGCTGCCCGAGGAGGTTACGTCATGTCGAGAATCTGCACCCTGTTGGCCTCTGCGCTGCTGCTCGGGGCCATCGTCTATGGACAGGATCCCAGGGCCAGCATCACGGGCCGGGTGACCGATCAGTCCGGCGCCCTGGTCGTCGGCGCCCGCGTCCGGGTCGTCAATTCAGCTACCCAGGTGGCGGCGTCCACTACGACTAACGCCAGTGGCAACTTCGTCATCCCGTTCCTGGTGCCGGGAACCTATACACTGACCGCCGAAGCCACCGGCTTCAAGAAGTTCACCCGGTCCGGCATCCAACTGCACGTCAGCGATCGGGCGGAGATCGACGTCCCCATGACGCTCGGCACGGTGGAAGAGTCGGTGCAGGTGACCTCCGACGCGCCGCTGCTGGATACCGAAGCCACCGCCCTTGGGCAGGTGGTGGACCAGAGGCGCATCCAGGATCTGCCGCTGTTCGCCGGCAATCCCAACGAGCTGATGTATATGGCGCCGGGCGTGGTCAACGTCAGCGGCAACGGCGGCATGCCGAAGCTGTACGGCCCCTGGAACGGCGTGCAGGTGCAGATCAACGGCAACGGCGGCACCAACAACGACTTCTCCATCGACGGCGTGACCAATACCTACCTCATCGGGAGTTCCCGGGGGGTCTACCCCGCCTTTACGCCTCCCACTTCTTCGGTCAGTGAGTTCCGCATTGAGACCATGTCGTTTGACGCCGGCGTGGGACACACCATTGGCGCTTCGGTGAATGTCAGCACGCGGGGCGGCACCAACCAGTTCCATGGCGGCGCGCACTGGTTCCTCAAGAACAGCGCCCTCGCCGCCCCCAGCTTCTTCGACAACAAGGCGGGCTCCAAGCCTGCGGCCTACCGCTACAACCGCGGCGGCTTCGATGTCGGTGGACCCCTCCTGCTGCCCCGCTACAACGGCCGGAACCGGACCTTCTTCTTCTACACCTTCGAACGCAACATCTGGACCACGCCGGAAGCCTACACCGGCACCGTGCCCACGGCCAAGGAGCGCACCGGCGATTTCTCGGACCTGCTGGCCGTCGGCAGCCGTTACCAGATCTACGACCCGTTCTCGGCCACCACCACCTCCACGGGACGCATATCGCGCACGGCGTATCCCAACAACGTGATCCCTTCGAGCCTGTTCGACCCGGTCGGCAAAAGCCTGATCGGCTACTACCCGCTGCCCAACCAGGCGGGGACCCGGGATGGCGAGTCGAACTACTACACCCCCGCCGTCGCGAAAGAGGACTACTGGGTCCAGCTCGCCCGCATCGATCACAACTTCAACGACTCCAACCGCTTCTTTGTGCGGTTGCAGTCCTCAAGCTGGGACGAGGACCAGTTGCGCCGCCTGGGACCCACCAATCCCGCCTCCGGGACCCTCACCAGTTCGCGCGACCTGGGCGCGGCGCTGGATTATGTCCGCATCTTCAGCTCCTCGCTCGTCTTCAACTTCCGTTACGGCGTGACCTACGAGAAAAAGGCCGACTACCGCACCAGCCGGGGCTGGGACCTGGCGAAGATGGGCTTCTCCCCCTCGCTGGTGAGCCTGATCGATCCCACCTACGCCACCATCCCGGACACCGCCACGGACTCCTTCATCCGCATCTCGCGCTTCTGGAACGCCGACGGGTCGAACCCCAGCTACATCCATAGCTTCACAACGAATTTCACCAAGCTCCTCAAGCAGCACAATCTGAAGTTCGGCAGCACCTTCCGGCTCAATCGCACCTTCGGTAACCGCTTCGCCTATTCCACCTCGCCCTATCTGAGGTTCAGCTCGAACTACACGCGCGGGCCGCTGGACAATTCCCCGGCGGCGCCGCTGGGCCAGGATCTGGCGGCAATGCTGCTGGGCCTCCCCACTTCGGCCAGCTACATGGAAATGTCGCCCAGCTCCGCCATGGGCAGCGCCTCGATGGGGCTCTACCTCCAGGACGACTACAAGGTGACCTCGAAGCTGACCCTCAACCTCGGCCTGCGGTGGGAGCACGACTTCGCCGTGACCGAACGCTACAACCGCCTGGTGGCGCGATTCGACAACACCTCCGTCAACCCTATCCAGGCGGCGGCCCGGGCCAACTATGCGCTGTCTCCCATCGCGGAAATCCCCGTGTCGGAGTTCCGGGTGCTGGGCGGACTTACCTGGGTGGACCAGACCGGCTCGGGACGCTGCCCGTTCACCACCTCGAAAACGAACTTCATGCCGCGCATCGCCCTGGCGTATCAGCTCACCCCCAAAACCGTCCTGCGTGCCGGCTACGGCATGTTCTTCGATACCGTCGGCGTCTCCCAGACCGTCCCCATCCAGACCGGCTTCTCGATGAGCACCCCGATCCAGGTCACCACCGACGGCGGCCTGACCTTTGTCACTCGAACCTCGAACCCGTTCCCCAACGGACTGCTCCAGCCCACCGGCTCCTCCAATGGCCTCAAGACCAACCTGGGCCAGGGCATCAGCTTCTACAATCCCGATCGCAAGACTCCCTACTCGCAGCGCTGGACCTTCGGTTTCCAGCAACTGCTGCCGTGGCAGTTCCTGGCGGACGCCGCCTATGTCGGCAACCGCGGCACGCGGCTGCTGGTCAGGCGCGACGTCAACGCCACGCCGACCAGGTACCTCAGCACCAGCTTCAGCCGCGACCAGGCCACCATCAACTACCTGAGCGAGCGCGTGCCGAATCCCTTCGTCGGTACGGCTTCGGTGTTCGGCTCCACTACGTCCCGGGTCAGCCTGCTTGTGCCTTACCCCCAGTTTGGCGGTATCGGCTACGACGACAACATCGGCTACTCCTGGTATCACTCGCTGCAACTGCGCACGGAGAAGCGTTTCTCGCACGGCCTCACGTTCCAGGCGTCGTACACCTTCTCGAAGCTGATGGAAGCCACCCAATTCCTGAACGCGGCCGACCCCATGCCCTACGAGTCGCTCGCCGCGCTGGATCGGCCGCACCTGCTCACAGTCACCGGTCTGTGGGAGCTGCCCGTGGGACACGGCCGGCCCTTCGCCCGCACCATGCCGCGCCTGCTGAATGCCATCGTGGGCGGGTGGCAGTATGGCGTCGTGGGCCGCTACCAGACCGGCTCGCCGCTCGAGTTCGGCGACGCCATCTTCACCGGCAACCTGGCGGACATCCCGCTGTCCTCCGATAAGCGCAGCGCCGAGCGGTGGTTCAACACCGACGCCGGCTTCAACCGCGACAGCGCGCAGCAGCGCAGCTACAACGTGCGCAGCTTCCCCTTGCGTTTCGGCCATGTTCGCGGCGACGCGCAAAGGCGCTGGGATATGTCCTTGCAGAAGACCTTCGCCGTGAAGGAGCAGTACAAGGTGGAGTTCCGCACCGACTTCATCAACGCCACGAACTCCCCCATCTTCCTGGCTCCCAATACCTCCGTTACCAGCACCAGCTTCGGCAGAGTCACCAGCCTGTCGTGGCCGGGCCGGGAGGTTCAGTTCGCGCTGAAGGTGAAGTTCTGATTCACGCGATAATACGCTTATGCCGCGCACGCTGTTTGCCTTGACCCTCGCCGTGTCCTTCCACGCCGCCGCTTTCGGCGCGCCCCGCAACCCGATCGCGCGGGTGGTCACGGTAAGTGAGGAGTATCTCGAACCCGCCGCCGCCGGCACTCTGGAACAGATGCTCGAGCGCCTGGAGCGGGCCGCCTCGTTCCGCCCCGACATCGCCGCTCTCCCGGAGGTGTTCGTGGCCGGAGAACCCGAGGTGGTCCCCGGACCCGTGACCAACAGACTCGCCGAATGGGCCAGGAAGCACAACTCCTACGTCGTCTACAGCCTTCACACCCTGGAAGGCGGCCGGAAGTACAACACCGCGACCCTGCTGGATCGCGCGGGCCGCGTGGTGGGCAGATACCGCAAAGCCTATCCGACCGAAAACGAGCTGGCGAAAGGAATCCATCCCGGAGACAAGGACCCGCCGGTCTTCGAGACGGACTTCGGCCGCATCGGCGTGCAGATCTGCTTCGACGTCAACTGGTGGGATTCCTGGAAACGGCTGAAGGAGAAGGGCGCCAAGATCGTCTTCTTCCTGGCCGCCTATCCGGCCGCACGCCAGCTTTCCACCCTCGCCCTGACCAACCAGTTCTACATCGTCTCTTCGTCGCGGTCGCGCCTGTCGCGCATCTATGACATCACCGGCGAGGAGCTCGCCGTCTCCGGACGCTTCCAGCCCTGGGCCGGCGCCGCGCTCCCCCTCGGCAAGCGCCTGTTCGAGATCGACTTCCACACCGCCAAGGCGCGCGAGATCCAGAAGAAGTACGGAACCAAGGTGGACGTCACCTGGTATCACGAAGACGACTGGTTCACCCTCGCCTCTCTCGACCCCAACCTGACCATCGAGGACCTGATCGCCGAATTCGGCCTTCTCCCCCTCGACGACTACCGCCTCCGCGCCACCCGCGCGATCGAAAAAGCCCGAGCCGCGGCACAGTAGCGCATTCGCCAGTATCCTGCAAAGGGCGCGATGAGCGAAGAACTTAAGGCGGTGAAGAGCGAACTATTGGCGGCGATTCAGCGGCTTCGTGCCGAGCAGGTCCAGCGCGAGGAGCGCATGCTGAGCGAGATCAATCAGGCACTCCACGAAAGCGAAACCAAGCTGCTCGCGGCGTTCTCTCACCGGCGGGAGGACTGAGGTCAACTCGGTTCACCTGGTACGCACATCGAGTGGCGGCAGCCCGGAAGGGCTGGCCCCACCCCGCAAGTGAACCGTATTGGACCTAAGGTGCCTCGGGCAGCACCTCAAATCCCGCTCTCTCCGCCAGTTCCCGCATTCGCTTGTCGGTAGTGACAATTCGCTTTGACCGCGACACTGCCGCCGATGCGAGGTGAATCAGATCCAGGGCGCGGACCATGACAGGGCGCTTTCTACCGTATCCAAGACGGACAATCCTCGCCGACTCCAGGACCACATCATCGCCGAATGGAACCAGCGAGAACCGGCCCGCGGTAATGTCCTCTGAGATCTTCTTGAAGATCTCGCGCGAGCCGTCGCGCCTCAGTTCTCCCACATGTTCCTTGCGCGCCAGCGTGGAGACGATCTCGACCGGTGCGATTGCAGAAGATAGAAGGGGACCCTCGCACAAAGCTGCCAACCGCGCCATCGCCTCCGATTCGGGTTCCGCAATGTACAGCTTAAGCAGCGCCGAAGTGTCCCAATACATCATTCAGAATCGGTCTTCACGGATCTCGGAGAGGATTTCATCGGTCGAAATCCGGCTGCCTATTGTGTACTTCTTCCGGATGGCGCGCAACTCACGCATCCACGCGGCCTTGTCCGCGCTGGAGTCAGGAGCGGCCGCGCGGGTCAACCTCGCCTTGACCTTCCCGCGCACCGTGATGAGCACGTCCTCGCCGCGGCTGGCTCGCTCGACGAGTTCCGAAAGGCGCGCTTTCCCGTCCCGCAGAGTCGTGATCATGAGACCATTGTAGTCTCTTTGCGCAGCGCCCGCCCCACTCAGGCATCATGGTAGAGGCTTGTTGGGAGGCCGACCATGAACGCCCTGCTCCTCACCGAATACAAAAAGATCGCCATGACCGCCGTGCCGGAGCCCGTTCACGGCCCCGGCGACCTGCTGGTGCGCGTGGCCGCCTGCGGCATCTGCGGCAGCGACGTGCACGGCTTCGACGGCAGCACCGGCCGGCGCGTTCCGCCCCTGGTGATGGGCCACGAAGCGGCGGGTGTGGTGGTTGCCGCCGGCTCGAGCGTGGAGCGGTTCCGCGAAGGCGACCGGGTCACCTTCGACTCGACCATCTCCTGCGGCCGGTGCTTCTTCTGCCGGCGCGGCCAGATCAATCTCTGCGACCGCCGCGAGGTGCTGGGCGTCTCCTGCGGCGAGTACCGCCGCCACGGCGCGTTCGCCGAATACGTCACCGTCCCCGAGCGGATCTGCTACGCCCTGCCCGACGCCCTGCCCTTCGAGGAAGCGGCCATGACCGAGGCCGTCAGCATTGCCGTGCACGCCGCGGCTCTGACGCCCATCGTCCTGAACGATAGCGCCCTGGTGGTGGGCGTGGGGATGATCGGCCTGCTGGTGGTGCAGGCCCTCAAGCTCAGCGGCTGCGGGCAGGTGATCGCCGTCGATCTGGCGGATTCCAAACTCGCCCTGGCGAAGGAACTCGGCGCGGACGCCGCCCTCAACCCCTCCTCCTGCGACGTGGCGCAATCGGTCCGCGATCTCACCGGCGGGCGCGGGGCCGACGTCGCCATGGAAGTGGTGGGAGCCACGGCGCCGCTGAAGACCGCCATCGCCGGCGTGCGCAAAGGCGGTGTCGTGACCCTGGTTGGCAACGTCTCGCCCGCGGTCGAGATCCCGCTCCAGTCGGTCGTCTCCCGCCAGATTCGGCTGCTGGGGTCATGCGCCTCCTCGGGCGAATACCCCGCCTGCCTCGACCTGATGGCGCGTGGCGCCATCCGCGTGCGGCCGCTGATCAGCGCCGTGGCGCCGCTCAAGGAAGGACCCGCCTGGTTCGAACGCCTCTACGCCAACGAGCCCAACCTGATGAAAGTGATCCTCAAACCGTAAAGGAGCAGCCCATGTCTCAACCCTTTTTCGATCTGTCCGGCAAGGTAGCCATCGTCACCGGGACCAGCCGCGGCCTCGGCCAGTATCTCGGCCGCGCCCTGGCGCGCGCCGGCGCGGACCTGGTCATCACCAGCCGCACGAAGGAGTCCCTGGAAGGCTTCCGCAAGGAGATCGAGGCCATGGGCCGCACGGCCTTCCCGCTCGAGTTGGACCTCACCAGCTACGACAGCATCCAGCGCATGGCCGAGGCGGCCCACCGGCGGTTCGGCAAGATCGACATCCTGGTCAACAACGCCGGCTGCAATGTCCGCAAGCGCTCCCTCGATGTGACCTGGGACGATTGGAACAAGGTGCTGGACACCAACCTGCGCGGCACCTTCTTCGTCGCCCAGGCGGTGGCCCGCCACATGGTCCCGCGCGGCTACGGCCGCATCGTCAACATCGGTTCGGTGACCAGCGTGTTCGGCTACGCCGGCCTGGCGCCCTATTGCGCCAGCCGGGGAGGCGTGAAGCAACTGACCATGAGCCTGGCCGACGACTGGGGCCCCCACGGCATCACCGTCAACTGCCTCGCGCCCGGCTGGTTCAACACCGCGCAGACCGCCGTTCTCTACCAGAACAAGGCCTGGGTCGAGTACCTCTGCGACCGCATCCCCCTGCGCCGTCCCGGACAGCCCAACGACCTGGACGGCGCTATCGTCTTCCTGGCGTCCGAAGAAAGCCGCTACGTCACCGGCCAGACGCTGTTGGTCGACGGCGGCATCTCCACCGGCGCCACCAAAGCCACGGTGTAGGCGCCCGGCATCCTGTTACAATGCATGTTGATTCATCATTGAGATTCGGGGATGCCGGAGGAGAGCTACAGCGCCGACACCATGATTCTGGTGGCCCGCCTGTACTACATCGATAACCTGCCCCAGGCGCAGATTGCGCGGCTGGTGAACGTATCGCAGTCCAAGATCTCCCGCATGTTGTCGCTGGCGCGCGAGCGCGGCTTGGTCCGCATCTCGGTGCCCGAGTACGAAACCCGCAACGCCGGCTACGAACGGCAGTTCCGCGAGCGCTTCGGCGTTCGCGCCGTCGTCATCCGCGTGGCCCCGGGACTCACCGGACCCGAAGCGCGCCACGCCCTCGGCTATTTCGCCGCCCCCCTCGTTTCCGACTGGATTGAATCCAACGCCACCGTGGCCATCGCCGGCGGGCGGGCCATGCAGGCCCTGGTCGAGCAGATGCGTCCGCCCGCGGCCACTCGCGGAGTGACCATCGTGCAAGCCATGGGCAACATCGATTCCAGCCCCGGCCCTTACGACGCGGTCGAGTTGGGCCGCGCCCTGGCCGCCCGCTGGAAAGCGGCGTTCCTCACCCTGAACATCCCCGCCATCCTGCCCGACGAGGAAACCTGCCGCCAGTTCCTGGGCCTCGCCCAGATCCGCCAGGTGATGGAGCAACTCTCCCGCGCCACCCTGGCCCTGGTCGGCATCGGAACGCTGGAGAACTCCGTGTTCGTCGAGCGCGGCGTCCTGCCCCCGGAGCAGACCGTCGAACTAAGGCGCGCGGGAGCCGTAGGCGAGATGCTCGGCCGCTTCTTCAACGCCAGGGGCCAGGAGTGCGAGACCCGTTTCCGGAATCGCGTGGTCAGCCCGCCGCTCAAGGATGTCCGCGCCATTCCCGATGTCGCCGCCGTGGTGACCGGCGCCGATCGCTGCCACGCCGTAAACGCCGCCATCCGGAGCGGCCTGATCAAGAGTCTCGTGGTGGACGAGGAGGGCGCCGCCGCCATCCTCCAACCCCCGCGTTAGCCGTGCACGGCGGTCCCCCGGAATCGGCCGGACGTGCGGTCTTCCGCATCCGGCGGCAGGAACTTGCGTTCCCAAACCCTCCCTGTCCCGCTCTTGGCGGCATTCCGCTTCAACCGCGGGTGCTTCTCCTCCCAGCCCTGAATCGACGCCGGCGACTTGCAGAAGCCCTCCGGATCGGCTTCGAGCTTCTCCGAGGCCGGATCCAGCAGGTCGCGCGAGGCCGCCGCCAGCAGCGCAATCTTGCGGTTCTGCCCCACGCTCCACATGCGGAAGTAGTAACGCGCGTGGCGCATCGAGGCGGGCAGCGCGACCACCTCCGTCAGCGGCCGCCGCGCGGGCGTCACAACGCCCATCCGGTTGTGCTCGACCCTCGCCAGCTCGACCCGGATTCCGTTCCCGCCGCTGCGCTTCAGGTTGTAGTACACGGTCTCGTAACCGGCCAGATCCTCCGTGCTGCGATGCCGGTCCACGCCGGGCTTCAGCAGCGGCGCCACCGGCCGCAGCGCGAACTCGGGGCGCAGGTCCATGTAGCCGGTCCGGATGAAGTTGCCGTGGCGAAGCTGGAACGCAAGGTGAGACGGCATCGGCACGTTGTCGACGATGCGCATCAGGATCCACCACCGGCGTCCCCGACACCCCCGCCGGGCCGAACGTTTCCGGGTCCAGCGTCACCCGTGCCGTGCGGCCGCGCCACCCCAGTTGGATCTCGCGCCCGCCCACCTCGCACGCCGCGCCGCGCTTCTTCACGCTGCGCGCGTTCCGCAGCACGACCGCCTGCCCGCGGGGAGGCAGCCGAGGAACCAGCAGTTGTCCCCCCTCCCCGGTGGCCGGGCGCCAGTTGGTGATGGGCCGCGGCCGGACGGCGCATCCGGACAGAACGGCCAGCGCCGCCAGCACCGGCATCCAGTTGCGAAGAATCATCTTCGTTCCAGACGCCGGCCCGGCCTTGCGAGTTCCCGGCGAACCCGATGCGGTACCCTGTTTACAGGGGTTACCCGCGAATGAACAAGACACTGTCCTGGTTTGCCGTCTGGTTTGCCATGGTCCCGCCCGCGGCGGCGCAGATGACGCGCGAGCAGAAACTCGCCGACTTCCACCAACTGGCGTCCCTCTACGCCAAGAACTACGCCCCCTATGAGTGGAAGCGCGACGCCCTCAAGTTCGATCTCCTCGAGATCGGCCCCTGGCTGGAACGGGCGGCGAATACCAAGGACGACCTCGACTTCTACGACGTCTGCATCGAGTACGTCTCCAGGCTGAACGACGCCCACGACGGTCTGTACCTGCCCTCCAGCTTTTACGCCTGGCTGGGCTTCTCGGTCGACGTGTACGACGGCAAGCTGCTGGTGGATTCGATCTCCCGCTCCCGCCTGCCCTCGCGCGACTACCCCATCGTGTTCGGCGACCAACTCGTCTCGGTGGACGGAAAATCGGCCGAAGACTGGATCCGGGACAACTGGAAGTACGCGATTTCAGCCAACGACCGCAGCACCCGGCGGGTCGCGGCGGCGCTCATCACCAACCGCCCCCAGAGCTATATCCCCCGCGCGCACGAGATCGGCGAGACCGCCTCGGTGGTTCTCCGCCACGCCAGCGGCGAGGAGATCACCCTCACCATTCCGTGGTACAAAGAGGGCACTCCCATCACGTTTGTCGGACCCGTACCTTCCCCCCGCATCGCCGTGGCGGCCTCCAGGGCGGCGGGCCCGGAGGCTTCGGACCTGCCCTCCTATCTGCGCCCTCTGTCCGCGCTCCTCAACCTGCGTCGCGCCCGCGCCGCGGACCTTACCGTCGGCATCGGCTCGCGCGCTCCCGTCTTCGCCGCCAGGCCGCCGGGCTTCACCGTTCGCCTGGGACGCTCCTCGGGGGACTCCTTCTATTCGGGCACCTTCACCGCCGGCGGCTACAAGATCGGCTATCTTCGCATTCCGACCTTCGACCCCGCGAGTCAGGCCTACGCTCTCGCGCAACTCGACACCGAAATCGCCTATTTCCAGGAGAACACCGACGGCCTGATTGTCGACGAGATGCGGAACCCGGGCGGGACGGCCTGCTACGTCCAGGCGGTTCTCACCCGCTTGATGCCCGACCCGTTCCGCATGGTTGGCCTGGAGATCCGTTCCACCGCCCTTTGGGTGACGGCCTTCGCCGACTCGCTGGCCGAGGCCCGCAAGGCCCAGGCCGAGCCGTGGATCATCGAGTTGCTCGAAGCCCGCCTCAAGGATGTCGAGACGGCCTACAGGGAGAACCGCGGCCGCACCGGTCCGCTGGCGGTCTGCGGGCTGTCGCTGGAAACCGATCCGGTCCGGGATCGCAACGGCGCCGTGGCCGCCTACAACAAGCCCCTGATGGTGCTGGTGGACGAGATGTCGGCCTCGGGAGGAGACGTCCTCGCCGCCGTCATTCAGGACCATGGGCGCGGCGTAATCGCCGGCATCCGGACCATGGGCGCGGGCGGCTCGGTCGACGTCTATGACGCGACCAACTACTCGGAAACCCAGGCCGGCGTCACCATCTCTTTGATCAACCGGAAGTGGCCGATCGACAGCGAAGGCATGCCCGCTGCTCCCTACGTGGAGAACATCGGCGTGCGCCCGGAGGTGGTGATCGACTACATGACCCGCGAGAACCTGCGCACCGGCGGCCGTCCTTTCGTCGACGCCTTCGTCGCCGCCATGGTCGAGCACATCACCGCCCGCCGCGCCGCGCAATAGCTCCCCCGGTTCGTCGTAAGATACGATCCATGGCCGAAAGTGAGGTTGCCGATAGTACCCTGCTCGCCGGGACGCCGGTCGAGGAGGCTCGCGCCCTGCGCGCGGCGCTGGACCGGGCCGGTTACCGGGAGATCGACGTTGTGCGGATGCTGGGCGCCCTTGAGATGCCTACCCGCCGGGCACGCAACCTGCCGCGCCTGAGACGGTCGAGCGAGGGGGAATCCGATCTCCACGTGCTGGTCCGGCTGCTGTTCCTCGGCCTGCCGGTTGAGGAAGCGATTGCCGCCCGCGCTCTCCATCCCGTGGCGCTCGACCGCTGGGTGAAGGCGGGCGTCCTTCGTCTCGCCGGAGGCATGGCTTACGGCCTGGTCCGTCTGGTGCCCTACGACGACATCCTGCTCACCATCGACCCGCCCGAGCTGATCGAATCCGGCGCCGCCCCCGACATTGTCTCCGGCATGACCGGCAGCTCTCTGACGCTGGTCTATGCCACCATTCGCCGCTGGTTCCCCTCGATTCTGGACCTCGGTACCGGCTGCGGCGTCCAGGCGCTGCTGGCCGCGGGCCACGCCGGCCAGGTGACCGCCACCGACCGCTCCCTG
>CAYOTD010000018.1:0-2898 GCA_964406685.1 uncultured Solibacteraceae bacterium
CCGCCCTTGCTCAGGTACTCGTGAATCCGGGCCGGCTGCGTGCCGTTCTTCAGATAGAATTGCTCGAGCAGGAAGACCCGCCCCGGCTTTGTTGCCGCGGCCCCCGAGGCGGCCAGCGTGCCGGCGGCGCCCAACGACTCGATGAATGTCCTGCGGTTCATGATTTGCCCTTCCCTTCTTCTACAGGCTATAACTTCATGAGGGCAGTCCCAACCACTGTATGATCGCACCCATCCTGCTTGTCGCGGCCGCGGCGCTTGCCGCCACCGGGCACTATCGCACTCCGGCCGGCGAACGCACGGCGGCCCGCCGCCCCGGCGCGGAGAGCATCCTCCCCGGCGGACGTCTCATCGCCCCGCTGGGCAAGCACTATGCCACCGGTCCCGGCCCATTCGGTCTGGCGGTGAGTCCCAACGGGAAGCTGATTGCCACCGCCGACGGCGGCCCGAACCGCTACTCGGTCACCGTGCTCGATCAGGGCCGGTCGAAACCCATCCTCCGCCAGGTCATCGCCTACGGCAGGGACGCCTCCGAGCCTCCCCCGAAGCCGGACGAGGACGACTGGAAGAGTGTGTTCATGGGACTGGCGTTTGACGCCGACCGCAGGCTCTGGGCCTCGGAAGGCAACTCCGGCCGCGTGCGTCTGCTGGAAACCTCGGAGGGCGATCTTCGGCGGCTGATCGACGTCGACCGCGACGGCTTTCAGGACAGCTACACCGGCGATCTGGCTCTGGACCACCGCCGCGGCCTGCTCTACGTCGTCGATCAGGCCAACTTCCGCGTCGTCACCATCGACGCCCGGCGCGGGAAGATCCTCTCCTCGACCCGGGTCGGCCGGCTGCCCTTTGCCATCGCCCTGGCTCCCAACGGACGCCGCGCCTTCGTCACCAATCTCGGCCTGTTCGAATACAAGCCCATTCCCGGCGCCGACCGCAAGCGCGCCCGCCAGACCGGCCTGCCGTTCCCGGCCTTCGGGTTCCCCTCGCCCGAGGCCCGCGACGGCGTCCGGCGCCAGACCGCCGAGGGCCCGGTGGACGTCCCCGGACTGGGAGATCCCAACGTGCGCGAGGCCAACTCCGTCGCGGTCCTCGACCTCTCCGACCCGCGCCGCCCCCGCCTGGAGACCTTCATCCGCACCGGTCTGCCGGTGGGCGAGCGCAGCGCCGGCGGCAGCAGTCCCTCCGGCGTTCTGGCCACCGCGCGCCACGTCTTCGTCACCAACGGCCACAACGACTCGGTGACCGTAATCAACGCGGAGACCCTCGAAGTCGAGCGCGAGATCCCGATCCGCATCCCGGGTCTGGAAGCCCTGCGCGGCGTCCTGCCGGTGGGCATGGCCTGGGTGGAGGAGCGCGGCTGGCTGCTGGTGGCCGAAGCCGGCATCAACGCCATCGGGGTTCTCGATCCGGCCGCCGGAAAAGTGCTGGGCCACCTGCCCGCCGCCTGGTTCCCGACCCGCGTGGCGCTGGATCGCGGCAACGTCTATGTCTCCTGCGCCAAGGGCCACGGCACCGGCCCTAACGCCGACCGCCTTCAGCCGCTCTCCAAGACGTTCCAGGCCGAGCTGCGGCGCGGCGCCCTTTCCGTCTTCCCTCTGCCGGAGCCGGGAACTCTGGCCGGCCACACGGCGCGCGTGCTCGAGTTGAATGGATTCGTGCGGCAGGAAGGCGAGGCGCTTCCCCTGCCGGACGCCATCCGCTACGTCGTCATCATCGTCAAGGAGAATCGCACTTTCGACGAGGTGTTCGGCGACGTCGAGAAGGCTTCCAACGGCGGTGTTCGCGGCGCGCCCAACTTGGCCCGCCTCGGCAAGTGGGGCAGGGTGCAGCCCGACCGCAAGAACCTGCAACAGCGGCTGGGCATCCGCAACGTCATGGCCACCCCGAACCACCACGAGATGGCCCGGCGGTGGGCCTTCAGCGACAACTTTTACGCCGATTCCGAAGTCAGCGTCGACGGCCATCACTGGATGGTCGGCTCGTACCCGAACGTCTGGACCGAGAGTTCGCTCATGGCTTCCTACGGCGGCCAGAAGGATTTCCGGTTGCCGACCCCGGCGCCCGGCCGGCTCAGCTTCCCCCAGAGCAACTCCTCGGTGCATCCGGAGGAGACCCTGGAAGCCGGCGCGCTCTGGCACCACCTGGAGCGGCACGGCATTTCCTTCCGCAATTTCGGCGAAGGCTTTGAGCTGGCCGGAGTCGAGGAGCAACCGGGAGAAAAACCCACCGGCGCCCGCTTCCTGACCAACGTCCCCATGCCCGACCCGCTCTACCGGAACACCTCGCGCCACTACCCGCAGTTCAACATGAACATCCCCGATCAGTACCGCGCCACGCAGTTCATCCGCGAGATCGAGGACCGGTTCGGCAAGGGCGGGGAAGAGCTTCCCCGCCTGCTCTTCCTCCACCTGCCCAACGACCACATGGCCAAGCCCCGGCCCCAGGACGGCTACCCCTTCGACATCTCCTTCGTGGCCGACAACGACGTGGCCCTGGGGCGCATCGTCGAGTATCTGTCGCACTCGCGCTGGTGGAAGAGCATGGCCGTGCTCATCACCGAGGATGATGCACAGGGCGGGGTCGATCACGTCGACTCCCACCGCACGGTGCTGATCGTCGCCGGCCCGTACGCGAAGCGCAACTACCTCTCGCGCGTCAATTCCAGCTTCCCCGGTCTGCTGAAGACCGCGTTCCGGCTGCTGCGCATTCCGCCGCTCAATCTATACGACGCCACCGCGACGGATCTGGCGGACTGCTTCACCAGCGAGCCGGATTTCACTCCCTACAAGACGCTGCCGGTGAATCCCGAACTGTTCGACCCCGCCCGCGCCCGGGAACCGCTCGACCCGGAGCCCTCCCCCCGGATGGACGATCCCAACGTGCTGCGCGAGCAGCACCG
>CAYOTD010000018.1:2908-16867 GCA_964406685.1 uncultured Solibacteraceae bacterium
GCGGGCGGCGAAAGCTACATGCTGGAGCATGTCCGGGAGCAGCACCGCCGCCTGAACCGCACGCCCTAACAGCCCGCGGTAGAAGTACGGCGGCGCGAAAACCGGGCACAGACACCGTTCTTCGCCGGGCCCCAGTCCCTTCTCTGCAATACAGCCGGCCGGCGAAAAAGGGCTGTCTGCCCCCGGTTTTCGCCCGAACCGACTGGCGTCACGGGCTGCCAAGGGCCGGCCCTTTTCTACTGATCCGCCAGCGCCGCCATCAGCGCGCCCCGGGCGGTGGCATACAGCGGTTGGTCGGCGACGCGAACCTCCGAAATGGTCACGGGGAACTCGCTCTGCCGGAGCAGCCTCTCGAAGCGCTCACCGAAACCCTTCGGCATCACGCTGCCGCCGCTGAGCACCACCGGCAGCGGCCGTCCCAGTTTGGGCAGGCCGCGGGCGGACTGCATGGCCTCCTTCAGGCTCCCCACCAGGCTCTGGATCACCTCGTCGTAGTAGACACCCAACACCTGGTGAATCGTGTCGGTATGCGAGCCGTTGAACTGGAACGAGTCTTCCTTCGCGGCGCGGATGTGCGTGGCTCGCTCTCCGGTGACGGCGGCCGCGCTGGCGTCGATGTAGTCCCCCGCCTTGGGCATCGAGAAGGTCACCACCGGCACCGCCAGGTACGCCAGGCAGACGTTGCACAGCCCGCCGCCGCAACTGATGCCGATCCCGGTGTAGTTGGCCCCCTCCAGCTCGCTGTAGATCACCGCCAGGCCTTCGTTGATGCTCATCACGCTCAGGCCCAGGTCGGTCAACACCTGTTTGAGCGTGGCTTCGTGGTACGTCAGGTTGTCCTCGGTTCCCGCCGACGCCGCCGGGATCGTGAAGCAGACCCTCTGCCCCGGCTTGACCCAGGAGCCCAGTGTCGAAGTGACAAGCTGACGGATTAGCGCCACGCTGTCCGGCTCGGTCGGGTTCAACAGGCCGCGCGTCATCGGCCGCCGCGTCTCCATGTCGAGCAGGTTGGCGAACCGTTCGCTCTCGTTGCCGGGGACGACGATGCTGGAGCCCTGGACCGAATGCGGGATGTTCTCCTTCTTGAGAACGGTCTCGGTCATCTTCGAGTAGGGGATCGCCACGAAGGCGTTTAGCTGGGCGCTGTACTTGTATTCCTCCCCCGAACGCTGCGCCGCCACGATGCGGCTGGTCCCGATATCCAGCCCGATTGGAGATGCATCACTGTGCTTCATGGTCGTCTTTCTCCTTCCGTGCGCCCATGCTTTCGAGCGCGGCCAGAACCTTCTGGTATTTCCGTTGCAGAATCCGGCGATGAGACGCCACCGAGAGGCGGCGCGAGGCCGCCTCCCGGCGCAAATGATCCTCGGCCAGCGCCAATCCCTGCCACAGCCGCGATCCGGTCGCGTTCACATAGACGGGATCGTAAGCGAACCCGAACGCCCACAGCGCCGCCGTGGGCTGGCTGTAATTGTCGCCCAGGTTCAGGCCGGCGTAGGGAAAGTTGGCGGCCCAGTCGGTGTGATATCCGATCTTCTGGTTGCGCGGGTTCACCGACACCTGCGCGTGAGTGACGCAGTTGCGGGAAGGGATGCGATACCGGGAGCGCAGCATCTCGGTGAGCAGCCGCCCGGCCACGATCTGCGCCGGCGTCACTTCGGAGGACTGGTCCCCGGCCCGCGTCTGCGCCTCGAACGACACCCCCAGAAAGCTGCGGTTCAGATTCACGTACAGCCATTCGCTGTCGGCCCACACCGAGTAGCCCGCGTGATCCGCCACGTCGGATTCCGCAACCACCCGCCAGACTCTGCCGAAACGGTCAATGACGTAGTGATAGGAGTGGTTGCGCCGGACGTATTCGATCAAGGCTTCGCCGATCTGTTTCAGCGTCCGGTTCTGCTCGGCCCGGAACGGCGCCAGGTGGCTCTCCGTCGTATGAAAGACAATGCCCGCCGGCATCGACCGTTCCTTGCCGGTGTCCTCCCGCCGGACCAGATCGTACAGGTGGTAGCTTCTGGCCGTGTTCGACACCGTGAATCCGGTCTCGACCCTCAGCCCGTTGCTGTAGATCTCGTGCCCGCGCTTGTTCTCCACCAGCCAGACGTTGGGAACCAGATCCGGGACCTCGGGCGCCGCCGGCGCGGCCACGTTGGCAACGCGCGTAATGTTCGCGTCCGACTGCCGCTGCACCGGAGCCAGCAGCAGCAGGAGCAGCAGGAACGCAAACAAGGGCCTCTGCTTCCACCGCCCCGCCGGCCTGGGCCCGTAGAATCCCCCGTTCGCCATGCGGCGCAGAAACCGCAGCCGTTCCACCGGGTCGGCGATGCGCCGGGCCTTCCACTCGATCACCGGCGCGACAATGGATTGCGGAAGTCTCAAGCCGGGGGTCATGCGTTCTTTCTCACACCAAATCGGCGGACTTACCCACAAACCTTATAGGGTAGTGTCATAGGCTCAGGCGTTTCTCTCAGCGCCCGATTCGGATATCAGCCGTACTACCAGCCCTATCGCCGTTATGATAACAAAGGAGGACCATGGAACCCACACGCCGAAGAGATTGGATCGCCGCCGCCGGAGTGCTGGCCGCGTCTTCGCAGCTCGGCTGCCGGCCGCCGGCGGCGCCGCAACCCGCGCGGCTCGCCATCGACGACTATGAACCCAAGAGCATGTTGCACGTTCCGGAAACCCGCGTCGAGCGTCCGCGGTTTCCCGTCATCGATGTCCATGTCCACCTGACCTTCTCTCCGGAGTTGGCCGGCCCGGGCAGCCCCGTCGAGCCGGCTCCCCCGGAAGAGATCCTCCCGGTGATGGATCGCAAGAACGTCCGCCTGATGGTGAACCTGACCGGCGGCAACGGCGCCGTGCTCGACCAGGTCCTCGCCCGCTGGCAGAAGCCCCACCCGGACCGCTTCCTGACCTTCACCGAGCCCATGTACGGCCGGGCCGCCGAGCCCGGCTACTCCAAGATGCAGGCCGACGAGATCGAGAAGGCCAAAAGGGCCGGCGCCCGCGGGCTGAAGGTCGTCAAGACGCTCGGCCTGGTGCTGCGCGAGAACATCACCAAGGGCCCGCTCATCAAGGTCGACGACCCGCGCTTCGACCCCATGTGGGAAGCCTCCGGCGCCTTGGGAATGCCGGTCGCCATCCACACCTCCGACCCGGAAGCTTTCTTCCTGCCCATCGACCGCTTCAACGAGCGCTACGAGGAGCTGAACGCCCACCCCGACTGGTCCTTCCACGGCCAGGACTATCCCAGCGACCGCGAGTTGCAGGAGGCGCGCCTTCGTGTCATCGCCCGCCATCCCAAGACGCAGTTCCTCTGCCTGCACATGGCCGAAGCGGAGAACCTGCCGCTGGTGGGAGAGTGGATGGACCGCTACCCCAACATCCTGGTCGAAACCGGCGCGCGCATCGGCGAACTGGGCCGCCAGCCGCGCACCGCGCGCAAGTTCTTCGACCGCTTCCAGGACCGCATCCTGTTCGGCACCGACGCCATCCCGCGCGGGGAAGCCTACCCGCAGCAGATCTTCGGCGACGCCCTCTACGAGATCTACTACCGCTTCCTGGAAACCGAGGACGAGTACTTCGACTACGCCCCGGCCCGCAAGCCCCCGCAAGGCCGCTGGCGCATCTACGGCCTTGGCCTCCCCGACCCGATCCTGAAAAAGGTCTACCACCAAAACGCCGAGCGCCTCCTGCGGCTGTAAGGACGGCGCATCATGCCCTATCGGAGTCTTCTGTGTCTCTTCCTGGCCGCCGCGGGCGCCTGGGCGCAAAACGCCACTCAGGCCGGCCGGTTCGCCGTCGAGCATCCCACGCTGCTCAATCTCGGCTTTGAGTGGGCCATAACCGGCGACGCCAACCGCAATGCCGCCGTCGCGGTGCGTTACCGCGCCGCGGGCGAAACCGCCTGGCACGCCGCGCTCCCCCTGGTCCGCATCGGCGGAGAGCGGATCTACCGCCAGCGCGAGCACCTCGACTACACCGTTCCCGACGGCTTCGCGGGCAGCATTCTCAACCTTCGGCCCGGCACGGAATACGTGTGCCGGTTCGAACTGACCGACCCCGACGGCGTCACCGGCGAAGCCACGAAAACCGTCCGCGTGAAGACGCGCACCGAACCCCAGCCCTTCGCCGGCGGCCGAACCCTGCACGTCTACCCGCCGGACCACAAGGGCGAGCGCCTCGAGCCCAGCTTCTCAAGCCTGCTGGAGGCCTACTACGGCGCGGGGCTCGGCGACTGGAGCGTGGTCTGGGAGCGGCGCGCGCAGCCCGGCGACACTATTCTGCTGCACGCCGGCCTGTACAAGCCCGAGCGGCTGAACTACGTCGATCCGATGATGACTCCCTTCGACGGCACGATGTCGTTGACGCTCAAAGGGACGGCGGAGAAGCCCATCACCATCAAGGCCGCCGGCGACGGGGAAGTCGTCTTCGACGGCGCCGGCAATCATCGCTTGTTCGACGTCATGGCGTCGCGCCATCACATCTTCGACGGCCTCACCATCCGCAACACCGATGTGGCCTTCTTCGCCGGCCAGAAGGAGGTCCTGGGAGCGGTCGGGTTGACGGTGAAGAACTGCCGCCTGGAAGGTGTCGGGTTTGGAGTCTGGACCGAGTACGCCGGCTCGAGCGACTTCTACATCGCCGACAACCTGATTCTGGGCCGCGACGACCGCTTCCGCCTGATCGGCTGGACCGGCTTCATGTGGGCCAGCGCCGGTCCCTACGGTTCGCACCAGCTCACCAGTTACTACGGCATCAAGGTGTACGGCCCCGGCCACGTCATCGCGCACAACGCCATCGCTTACTTCCACGACGCCATCGGCATCTCGACCTATGGCACCCCCGACCAGGACCCCGAGCGGCGGGCCTCTTCCATCGACATCTACAACAACGACATGCACATGTCGAACGACGATTTCGTCGAGACCGACGGCGGCGCGCACAACATCCGCGTCTTCCACAACCGCGGGGTCAACGCCGCCCATGGCGGCTACAGCTCCCAGCCGGTGTTCGGAGGCCCCGCCTACTTCTACCGCAACCTGCTCTATCACGTCCCCAGCGGCGTGGCCTTCAAGTTCTCGGCCAAGCCCGCCGGCCTGTTCGTCTATCACAACACCATCATCGGCGAGCACGTCATCCGCGATCCCTCGTCCAACATGCACTACCGCAATAACCTCTTCCTCGGACGCGACACCCCGGGGCGGGGAATCATGGCCTGGGCCAATGCCACCGATGCTTACAGCTCGGACTACAACGGCTACCGCCCCAACAAGGGAGTCGCCGCGCAGTATCTCTGGCTGGCGCCGAAACCCGGCCAGACCCTCTACGAACCCAAGCCCGAGGACTGGCGGAAGTTCGCGACTCTCCCCGAAGTCCGCGCCGCCACCGGCCAGGAGACTCACGGCATCGAAGTCGACTTCGACATCTTCGAGCGCATGGTCCCGCCCGATCCAACCAGGCGCCACGCGGTCTATCACGCCATGGACCTCAACTTCCGGCTGAAGCCCGGCGGCAAGGCGGTCGATGCGGGCGTGGTCATTCCCACGGTGAACGAGGATTTCGCCGGCCGCGCTCCCGACCTGGGCGCGCTCGAAGTCGGGCAGCCCGAGCCGAAGTACGGCCCTCGCTGGCTCACCTGGCAGCCTTTCTATCGCTGAGGCTATACTGGGGTCCGAATGGAACCTACCCAACGCGCGATGGTCTCCCGAGTTGTCTCCCTGGCGGTCTGCTTGCTCCTTGCCGCGAGCCTGGGGGCGGCCGACAAGGCCGGCGTGGTCGCGCCCGGCGCCAAGCTGACTCTGCTGGCCGACAAGTTCAGCTTCACGGAAGGCCCGGCCGCCGACGCCAAGGGAAACGTCTACTTCACCGACCAGCCGAACAACAAGATCTACAAGTGGTCGACCGACGGGAAACTCTCCATCTTCCACGACAGCCCGGGCCGCGCCAACGGCCTCTACTTCGATAAGTCGGGCAACCTGTACGCCTGCGCCGACCTCAACAACGAGCTCTGGAGGATCACCCCGGCCGGAGCGGTCACCGTCCTGGTCAAGGACTTCGAAGGGAAGAAGCTGAACGGCCCGAACGATCTCTGGATCCATCCCAAGGGCGGCATCTACTTCACCGACCCCTACTACAAGCGGAACTACTGGAGCCGCGGCGCGATGGAGCAGGACGGCCAGCACGTCTACTATCTCGCCCCCGACCGCCAGCGGCTGGTGCGGGTGGTCGGCGATCTGCAACAGCCCAACGGTCTCATCGGCACTCCGGACGGCAAGCGCCTCTACATCGCCGACATCCGGGCGCGCAAGACCTACGTCTACTCGATCCGTCCCGATGGCACGCTCGCGGACAAGCGCCTGTTCGCGGAGATGGGCTCCGACGGCATGACCATCGACGAGAAAGAGAATATCTACGTGGTGGGCAAGGGCGTCACGGTCTTCAACGTCCGCGGGGAGCAGATCGACCGCATCGAAGTCCCCGAGAGCTGGACGGCCAACATCACCTTCGGCGGCAAGGACCGCCGCACCCTGTTTATCACCGCGATGGATTCGCTCTACTCGATCCGCACCCGCGTCCGCGGCGCACGATAACTCACCCGCCCCAGTGATATCATCGTGCCCCGGAAGGAGTGAACGGTGACATCACCTTACTGCCTGTGCCTCGCGCTCGCCTGTCTGCCCGCCTTGGCCGCCGAGACCGACTCGCTGAGCACGAAGCTGCGCCTGCTGGAATCGGCCTACCAGCGGGGCGACTATCGCCTGGCCCGCGCGCTGGCGGATTCCCTGCGCCACACTATCATCTTCGACCAGCAGCAGCGGGAAGACCCTGGCAAGCCCGCCCTCGCCTCCGCCCGCCGCGCCCGCGTCGATCAACTCCCCGCGCCATGGCGTCAATGGGCTCGCGGCTGGCGCTACTACAAGGTCCTCACCCTCGAGGAAACCGAGAGCCTTCCCCGCGCGGGCGAGCCCGTGGAGTTCCTCGCCGCCTTCCCGGCCTCCGAAGTCGAATCACTCCGGCGCGAAGTGCGCGTGGCCCGCATCGCGGAGGGTCGCCTCCACGAGGTCCCCTGCCAGGTCACCGGTGAGATCACCCGCGGCGCCGAACGCCTCTGCCGCCTGACCCTTCTCGCCGATTCGCCCGCGCGCGCCCGTTCGATCTACCTGCTCTTCTACGGCAATCCCGACGCCGAGCTAACCGGCTACCCGACGGACCTCACGGCCACCGGCGAAGGCTTCGCCCTCGACATCGAGAACGACCACTACCGCGCCTCTCTTTCCCGCCAGATGGGTCAGCTCGAGCGCCTCACCATGAAGCGCGATCACGGCCTTCACTTGTTCGCCGGCGGCGAAGCCCACGGCGAACCGCCCGGCATCGACTGGGCGCACGACTACGTCACCGCCGGCAACTTCCAGAAACTGCGCGTGACCAACTGGCCCGCGCCGCCGGACTACGAAGTGATCCGCGGCCCGCTCTCCCTGACCGTGCGCCGGTGGGGGTTCCCCAACTCGACCGTCGACCCGGTCTACTCGCCCGCGCGCCTCCACATCTTCGTCGAGTACCGCTTCTTCGCCGGCCTGCCCTATTTCTTCAAAGAAACCAGCATGGAAGCCGTGCAGGACGTGGACATCACCTATCTGCGCGACGACGAGTGGGTCTTCTCCGGTTACTCGTTCACCGATCCCGTCTGGATGAGCGCGGACGGCAAGCTCCGCACCGGCGCCGTGGACAAGGAGCGCCAGGAGGATCTCTGGGCCGTAGGCTTCTTCAACCGCACCAGCCGCGATGCCTTCATCGGCCTGTTCCTCAAGCACGAGGCCACAGGCCTGCCGCCGCTCAAGCACACCGGCGCGCCCATGATGCACTACTTCCCGCACGGCCACGTCTGGAGCCGCGCGCTGTACCAGAAGGCTTCGCTCAAAGCGGGCGGAGTCCTGCGGCAGAAGACGGCGTACTTCTTCGGGCGCTACCCGGAGCAGGGCGGCGCGGAGATGGTGGAGCAGCTTCGCCGAAGCCTGGCCGCTCCGCTGGCGGTGGCGGAAGCCGATCTGCCCGCCGGTCTCCGCGCGGCCGCCTCTCCCGGCGCCCTCGCCCGTCCCGGCGAAGCGGGCGACAGCCCCATCGACAAGCGTGTCATCTGGGAAGCCCTGCGCGACTGCCGCGACGATCAACTCTACGCCGCCCGGCCCAGCGTCGTCGATCTCGGCCTGATCTACGACGTCCGCGTCCGCGGCGACACGGTCTACGTCCTGATGACCATGCCCCACCGCGGCCGCCCCCGCTACGGCTACTTCGCCTGGGGCTCCGGCGGCAACTCGCAGCCCATCCGCCAGCGCCTTCTCAAGGTGCCGGGAGTCCGCAAGGTCGTAATCGAGAACACCTGGGAACCCGCCTGGGACACCAACCGGATCACCGAAACCGGCCGCCGCGCGCTAGGCTTCCCCGCTGGGCTATGATGGGCTGCCGTGGCCCCTATGCGATCTCCTGTCGACCGCCGCGCGCTTCTGAAACAGGCTGCCCTCGCCGGGTTTGGTATCCCGATGGCCGCCCAGGACCCCAACACCGAAGCCTTCCGCCGCACACGCGAAACCACCGTCCACCGCAAGATTCAGCCGTGGTTTCCGCAAGCCGGCCTGGGTCTCATGCTGCCGTGGGGCCCCTATAGCGTCGGCCAGGTCGAGGGCGGCTGGGGCATCTTCCGCGACATGGAGCCGCCCAATCCCTGCTGGCCGGTCGAGAAGTACATGGCCCTGGCCGACCGCTTCGATCCGCAGCACTATGAGCCCCTCAAGTGGCTCACCGCGGCCGCGCAGGCCGGCTTCAAGTACACCATCTTCACCACGCGCCATCACGACGGCTACGCCATGTGGCCCAGCCGCTACGGTGACTTCGGCACCAGGCAGCGCATGAAGGGCCGCGACCTGATCCGGCCGTTCGTCGAAGCCTGCCGCAAGACCGGGCTCCGGGTCGGCTTCGGCTACTCCCCCACCGACTGGCTCTTCAACCCCAAGGGCTGGCCCTGGCGCGGCTTCCCCCTGCGCGACCCCGAATTCCACTACCGCCGCCCCGAACGGCACCAGGGCAAGCCCCGTTACGCGGACATGCCCATCGAGCGGATCCAGCACTACTTCGAGCTGCTCTACGCGGTCGTCAAGGGCCAGATGGGCGAGCTGCTGACCCGCTACGGCCCCATCGACCTCGTCTGGTGGGACGGCTACGACTGGCCCGTCGGCATCGACCACCACGGCCGGCAACTGGAGGAATACGTTCGCCAGCTCCAGCCCGCCATCGTCCTGAACGACCGCAACATGATCTGGGACCAGGGCCGCACCCTCGGCGACTTCAGCACGGCCTTCGAGAACCGCAACCCCGGCCAGCGGCCCGAGGGCGTCTGGGAGCAGTGCGAAGCGGCCTGCGGCGGCTGGAGCTACAAGGGAGAAGACAAGCCCTGCAAAGGCGCAGCCCACATCATCGAACGCCTGGTGCGCAATCGCGCCTGGGGCGGCAACTATGCCGTCGCCTTCGGACCCCGCCCCGACGGCGCCATGCGGCCGGCATTCTACGAGATCTGCGCGCAGATGGCCGCCTGGATGAAACACAGCGCGGAGTCGGTCTTCGACGTGCAACCCGGACCCTACCCGCGGCGCGCCAGCGTGCCCGTCACCGTCAAGGGCGCCACCTGGTATCTCCACTTCCTCACCCCGGGCCAACTCACCGCCACGCTGACGGGCGCCAAACACCCGGCCTCCGCCCGAGTCCTGCGAACCGGCCGCCCCGCGCGCGTGCAGCAGGACGGCGACCGGACCCTGGTAACCCTGCCCGACACCCCGCAAACGGAAATGGACGAGGTAGTAGCGCTAAGTTAGAAACTGGAAACTGGGGACAGTCACCAATTACCCGGTTTTCGCAGCGCCTCGGTTCCGCGACGGGCTGCTACGCTTTCCGTAAGTCCTGCGTAGGAACCGCGACCCCCTCGATCCGGTTCCCCTCCATCACGATCTCGCGCGTGTCCGCTCCCAGCCGGATACCGACTCGCTGCGCCGGCTCGCGCGTCTCGCGGATCGTGTTCTTCAGCAGGTGGACCTCGCGGGTGAAACCCTGCACGTCGATCCCCACCCCGTCCGCCTTCCCGCTGTCGACGATCTGGTTGCTCTCCACCCGGTTGTAGTTCGCGCTGAACGCCGGGTTCTTCTCCGGCCGGAAGTACACCCCCGCCACCCCGCTATCCCGAATCTCGTTCCGCCGGACCAGGTTGTCGGTATCGCGGTGTCCGATCGAGACGCCGTATTTCCGGTTGCCGATGAGCGTGTTGTCCTCGGCCAGTCCGAACCGTACGCCCCAGCAGAAGAAGATGCCGATGTCGTTGCGCTCCGACCGGCTGCGGCGGATCACCGTGCGCTGCGATCCCGACCCGGGATGAAATCCCAGCCCGGTATGGTCGTGCGTGTGGCAGTCCTCCACCAGCACGTCGTGGCAGACCTGCCAGCTCAGCCCGTCGCCGTGATAGTTGCGCGCCTCCACCCGCCGCAGCGTCACGCGGTTGCAGTCCTCCAGAAACACGCAGCCGGCGTAATTCCCATCCAGCAGATCGTTGTTCGCCTTGTCGCCCTCCAGCGCGATGTTCTCGATGGCGATGTCCGATATCATCTCGCCGCTGAAGATGGGGAACAACGTCGCCGCGGTGGGCTTGCCGGCCAGCCACAGGTTCCTGCGCAGCGCCCGGTCGAGCTTGAAGCGATTGCCGTTGCGCGCCACCAGCGTGCGCTTGAGCACGATGTTCCCGTTGTTGCTCGGGTCCTTGGCGCGCAGGCAGACCCCGTCGCCGATCTCGAAACCGCGCCCGTCCTCCAGCAGAATCTCCTGCTCGTACCAGTCGGAATCCTCGGCGAGCGTAGTCGCCGCCGACGGCATCTTCATCAGCACGGAATCCGCGCCGCTGCCCAGAATGCGAACCTTGCTTTGCAGGTGGACGGCGTTGCGCAGCTTGTAGACTCCGGGCAGCACCCGCACCGTGCCTCCGCCGAACCGCGCCACGTAGTCCACCGCGGCTTGCAGCGCCTTCTCCGTCGCCCCGGTGATGTCCGCCTGCCCCGGTCCCACCGTAACCGTCAACCGCTGGCTCCAATCCGGCTCGACCGTGTCGCCGGAGGTCGCCCGCGGGTTGCGCACCGGCGCATCCTGGGCGATAGCCGAAGGAATCGCGGCCGTCGCCGCCGCGCACCGCAGAAACTCCCGACGTGCCTGTTGCATCCCTGCCATCATAGTTCACCTTTCCGCCTCCGGTCCGGCCGCGCTGCTGCTATCGTGATCCTTGTGTTTCCGCTGGCGTTGTGCGCCATCCTCCTGTCCGCCCTCCAGGACCCGTTCCTGCAATGGATGGACCGCATCGCGCAGCAGCAGTTGCAGCGCCGGGAAGACTCCATCGCCGCCATCCGCACCGTCGCCCAGGCCGGACCCGGATTCCGAAATAGCCTGGTCCGGCTTCCTCTCCCGCGGCCTCGACATGGCCGGCTACTCGGAGCTTTCCGCTCCCCGCCCCTGGCTCATCCTGGCCACCGAGAAAGACTTCTTCACGCTTCCCGGTGCGCGCATGGTGTACGAAGAAGCCCGGCGCTGGTTCCGCCTCTACGGGGCCGAAGAGCGCGTCGGTTACTTCGTGGGCCCCGGCCCGCACGGAACTCCGCTGGAGACCCGCGAAGAGATCTGCAAGTGGATGATCCGCTGGCTCAAGGACGGTAAGGGCGATTTGAAAGTACAGGACGTGCCGCTCTACTCCGACAAGGATCTGCCGGTCACCCCCACCGGCCGCCGCCAGCGCATCTCGTTCGAGAGCGAACCCGGCATCGAACTCGGCGCCACCCTCTACCTTCCCGAGGCGCCCGGGCGAAAACTCGCCGTGGGGCTGGTGGCGAACGAAGCCTCGTCGGCAATGGCCCAGCGCCTGGCCCAGGCGGGCCGTATTGTCCTGGAGTTGCAGCCGCGCGACGACCCGTCGGCCTACGACAAGCGGCCGCTGCTGGGCAACTGGCGGCCCAACGCCCGCGCCGATCTGATCGGCCGCAACCTGCCCGCCATGCGCGCGCACGACATTCTGCGCGGCGTGGATCTGCTCCTGGCGCGCCCCACGGCACCCCGCCCGCTCTCGAAGCCGCCCTGCACGGCCCCGTCAACACCAACCTCTACGATGCCGTGATCCCCGGCTTCCTCATCCATTGGGATCTTCCCGACCTCGTCCGCGCCACGCGCCCCCGCCCCGTGCTGTGGACCGGTCCGCGCGGCTGGATGGGCGAGTCCCTCCCCGCCGCCCCCGGATTCCGCCATCGCCGGACGGGTGAGCCCGACGACGTCCTCATGGCGGAATTTCTCCACTGACCGCCAATCCCGGTTTCAGGTACCCTGTCCTGAGGAGCGGCACCCATGGCCCTTTCCCGCCGTACCCTACTTCACTGCGCCGGCCCATCGGCCCTGATTGGCAACGCGGCGCAGTCTCCACCCGCGGATCCTTCCGCGCTGCCACGGCACATCACCCCCGCGGCCTATGCCAACCCCGCCTCGCGGCACAACCCGTTCGCCACCCCGGACTACTACACCTACACCGACGATCTTGTCATCGAGCGCCCGGCGCCGGGCAAGCCTCACGCCGGCAAGGTGCTCGCCGCCGTGCAGGCCCACTCCGACGACATCCCGTTGTACGCCGGCGGGCTGGTGGCCAAGCTCATCGACGAGGGCTACACCGGGTACCTGATCCGCGTCTCCAACGACGAGGCCGCCGGACGCACTTCCGGATACGGCGTGGTGCAGAACGAGATCGACAACCGGGAGGTCGCCAAGGCCCTCGGCTGCAAGGACGCGATCTCGTTCTACTACCGCAACCACCGCATGGACGACTGCGCCGAGGTCGAAATCCGCGCGCGCCTCATCTTTCTCTACCGCGTCCTCCGCGTGGACACCGTCATCCTGATGGATCCCTACGACCACTACGAAGAGAACCCGGATCACCTGGTGACCTCGCGCGCCGCCGAGGCCGCCTGCTGGATGGCCGCCGGCGCCAAGGACTATCCCGAACACTACAAGGCGGGGCTCAAGCCCGCCCGCATCCGCGAGAAGTACTATCACGCCCGCTCGCCCGAGGGCCACAACCTCGTCAACCGCATCGTGGACATCGGACCCTACATCGACACCAAGGTGCGCTCGAACATCGCCAACCAGGGCAAGGGCCCGGCGGGAAGCGCCGGCGCGCGCCTCCGCCAGGAGCTTCGCCGGCAGGGCAAGCGCCTCCCCTTGCTCGGCGACAGCGACGAAACCGCCAATTTCAACTACGTGAAACACTTCCTGATGGAAGGCTGGAAGACCCTGGGGGCGCGCTTCGGCCTGGAATACGCCGAGGCGTTCCGCTACACCGGCGCGCCGCCCAACTATCGGGACAACATCCAGGCGTATGTGAAGCAGCACGCCGTTCCCCTCTAGGTTCGGAGACGGATCATGCAGAAAAGCGACTCGAAGAAACCGGCGCCGGCCGATCCCGAAATCGTCGTCGAGCGGGACCTGCCCGGCCAGCCCCACAAGGGGAAGGTCTTCGCCGCCATCCACGCGCACCTCGACGACGTGCCCTACTACGCCGGCGGCCTCGCCGCCAAGCTGTTGCGCGAGGGATACACCGGCTACCTCATCCGCACCTCCAACGACGAGAAGTGCGGCGGCGCCACCACCGCCGCGAACATCCTCAGCAACGAGCGCGACCACGTCCGAATGGCCGCCGCCCTGGGCTTTAAGGACACCTTCGACCTCTACTACCAGAACCACGAGATGGACGGCATCTCCGCCCTCGACCTCCGCGGGCGGCTGATCTTTCTCTTCCGGATGCTGAAGGTCGACACCATTCTTTCCTTCAATCCCTGGGGCGATTGGGAGGAGAACCCCGACCATTGGGTCACCGGGCGCGCGGTCGAGGCGGCC
>CAYOTD010000019.1:0-420 GCA_964406685.1 uncultured Solibacteraceae bacterium
CCAGCGGTGGAAAACTGTCCCGCCTCGCCGCGCGTCGCGGGAGTGACAATCGTGCCGGGCGCAAGCTCCAGCAGACTGATCAGCCCTCGTCCGTTCAGGGGAAGGCGCTGGATCTGTTCGGATTCGACCAGCGTGCCGATCGAGGCGTCCTCGGCAGGCGGACCGGCCGGCGCCCCTTCCACCGTGATGGTCTCCTGCATGCTGCCCAGAGGCAGCGTGAAATCGACCCGCGCCGGCTTGCCGGCGTCCAGACGCACGCCCAAGCGGACCAAAGTGCGGAAGCCCTCCCGGCGTACGGTGATCTTGTAGGCGCCAGGTTCGAGAGAGACCACGGCGTAGCCGCCGTCGGGCCGCGAGCGCGCCTCGCGCCGGAAGCCGGTTTCCGTGTTGACGACGCTGATCTCCGCCCCGGGCACGGCG
>CAYOTD010000019.1:430-16499 GCA_964406685.1 uncultured Solibacteraceae bacterium
GCCACGCTGACTATCCAGGATCACAGCGTGATTGCCAGCAATGCGGCGGAATTTGGCGGGGGACTCTATCTGGGGCCGAATACCACCGCGCTGATCAAGGGCGATAGCGTGATCGAAGTGAATACGGCACGCAGCGGCGGCGGTGGGATCGCGGATCTGGCCTGTCAGGAAAGTGTAGGGTTGCGCCGGGGCGTGCCTGGCCGCAGCGAGGGTCAACACGAGCACCGCCAGGACCAGCCGTAGCGCCATCCGGACTCCCTCAGCGCGCGGAGGTCAGTTTCTCGTAGTTCCCGGCTCGTGCTCCCAACCGCGCGAGGCTGGCCAGCACCCGGGCTGGCAGGTCCAGCGGTTGATTCTCTCCCGTTACTCCACCCAACAGGCTGATGAGCAGGGCCTCCGAGTCCCGCGCGTCGCGAAACAACTCCTCAGTAGCATCCTGCCACGAATGCGCGTTGGTTGTCACGGTCCCGCCGGCTGCGCCGGCAGGCAACGCCGGCTCTATGCGGGCCTGTAGTTCGGCCGCCAGGCGCAGCAACGCGCCGGCGTGCTCCTCGCGGAGCGTCCTCAGACGTTCGCGCTCCGGCCCGCTCAACTGGTCCTCCAGTGGTTTGGGGAACCGCTGCGCCAGCCGGCGCAGTGCGTGCGCGCGTGACATCAGAGCCTCGCTGATCTGAAGAACCTGGTTGGAGAACTGCTCGAACGCCGCGCGGCCGCCCAACCGCTGTTCCAAGGCCAGTTGCGCCGGTCCCGTCTTCCCACCCACGGACTCGGCCGGCGCCGCCGCCTCCGCTGTTTCCACGGCCGGCTCGGAGAACTGCACCGTCACCCGCGGCAACGCGCTCAACTCTTCCCGGATTCGCTGCTGGCGGCCGGGAGCCACGCCCACACCGGAGACCAGGATCCGGTCGCGCGAACGCGTCACTTCCACCGGGTCGCCCAGGTCGGCATCGGCACGCCGCAACGCCGCCCAGACCTGCAATTCCTCCGCCGGGCTGGCCGCGCGTTCGACAGGCTGGAGAGCGTGCGGCGGCGGCTCCGCCGCACGCATCTCCACCGCGGGAGCCGGCGTTGCCGGCACTGCGTCGGGCAGCTCGGTGATCTCTACAAACTCGTCGTTGCGGAACCGGAGCGTCTCTTCCACCGCGCGCAGGTCCCGCTGCCGCAGTTTCAGAGTCGCTTCCACCAGTTCGCCGGAACCGGTTGTCGTCCGCAGCCGGTAGTGATTCCGCTCCGGGTCCCGCGGATCGACAACCGTGCGGACTTCATCCTGTTTGTCGGCCAGCCCTTCCCTCCACTGCTGGAAGGAGCTGGCGCTGAGGGGGTCTTCCCAATTGTAGTGGGCCGCGCGGAACAGCGGCTCGATTTCGGTCGCGGCCGCGGGGGCGGCGGCGCCAACCACCCGCGTCAGGCTGTGGGTCCGGGTCCGGATCTGGATACGGCGCGGCGCGGGGGGCATCGACCGGGCGGCGGCCACCGCCTTCTGGAGCAACTGGGCCGCCTGCACGGATGGCGTCTGCCGGAACTGCTGAAACAGAAAAAGCACCAGGACGACCAGCGCGGTCGCGGGAACCCATTGGCGGGGGCCGGGAGCCCAATCGCGCAACCGCCCGATAAGGCGCGCGGCCAGGCGCCGCCGCTGCGGGTGGCCATCTATCTCTTTCATTCCCCGGTAGATATCGAACCAGGGCGCGGGCGGCTCAGGCATGCAGTCTTCGGTCAGGATGCGGTGATAGCGGACGCACTCCGCGATGGTCCGTTCAAACCCGTCCATCTCGGCGCGGCACTGCCAGCACGCCGCCAGGTGCTTGCGGACGGCCTCGGCTTCGGCGGCGGGCAATTCGCCGTCCGAGCAACGCAGCAGCAGTTCGTCGCCAGGATGTTGGGTTCCCAGGCTACTCATGGGTCACCTTCCTCAAGCGCACGACGGCGCGGCGGAGAAATTCGCCCACCGCGGAGGCGCTGATCCCCAAGGCGGCCGCAATCTCGGGATACCGCAGCCCTTCCAGCCGGAGGTGCAGACAGCGACGCTGTTGATCCGACAGGTTCTCCACGGCCCGGTGGAAGCGCAGAAGTCGTTCTTTCTCAATGAGTTCCTGCTCCGGATTGGAACTCAGTCCCCCCAGGCGGTTCTCGATGTCGGGCGTGAATTCGGTTTGTGATACCTGTTGCGCGCGGACCTTCAGCCCGTAGTTGTGCGCCACCCGGACCACCCAGGCGCGCCGGTTCTCGATCGGCTCGCCCTGCTTGAGCGAGGAGTAGAGGCGGAGGAAGACCTCCTGCGTCGCTTCCTGCGCTTGCGGCGGATGGAGTCCCAAGCTCATAAGGTACCGGTAGATGCCCTCGCGCATCGCCTCGAACAACTGCGCCACTTCATCGTGCAGGGTCCCGCCCGTCCGCTCCGAACGGAGTACCCCGGCAAGCTGTCCGCGCAATGAATCCGAGAACACTCTCTCCTATGTAAGGACCCCGGCAGGGACATTTCAACTACACCGGCCGCGGAAGTATTTTACAGGGCACGGCTGTAGGGAAAACGGGTGCGCCAGGGTCAATGTGACGAGTGCAATGAATTCACCCTTGGTTAGCGTCACGGTGGTTGCCCACAACAGCGGCCGGTTCCTCGGCCCCTGTCTGGATGCCGTGCTGGGACAGCAGTACCGGCCGCTGGAAGTCATCGTCGTGGACAACGCGTCGCAGGACGACAGCCGCTCCGTGCTGGCGGGGTACCGCCGGCGCGTCCGGGTCGTCGAGAACGCCCGTAACGTGGGCTTCGCGGCCGGCCAGAACCAGGCCATCGCGGAAAGCCGGGGCCGATGGGTGCTGACCCTAAACCCCGACGTGCTGCTGGCGGCCGGGTTCATCGGCAACCTGGTCGAGGCCGGGGAGCAGGATCCGCGAGCCGGTTCGGTGTGCGGAAAGCTGCTGCGCATCGGGCGGGACTTCATCGTCCCCGGCGAGCAGCGCATCGATTCCACCGGGATCTTCTTCACCCCCCAGATCCGCCACTTCGACCGCGGCTGGAACGAGGTGGACGACGGCCGCTACGGCAGGACCGAGTACGTGTTCGGCGCGTGTGCAGCCGCCGCCCTCTACCGGCGCGAGATGATCGACGACATCTCGCTGGAGGACGGTTTCTTCGACCCGGATTTCTTTGTTTACCGGGAAGACGCCGATGTGGCCTGGAGAGCGCAACTGCTGGGGTGGTCCTGTTTGTACACCCCTCGCGCCGCCGCCCACCACGTTCGCGGAGCCCCTCAGGGGCCGCGCCGGAACGTCCCGGCGGTGGTCCGGATGCATTCGGTGAAGAACCGGTTTCTGATGCGGTTGAAGAACATGACCGGCGATCTGTACCGGCGCCACTGGCTGGAGGCCACGGCACGGGACCTGGTGGTGATCGGCGGCTGTCTTCTGATCGAACCCAGATCATTGCCCGCCTTCTGGCACGCCGCCCGCTGCTTCCGCCGGGCGCTGGCCAAGCGGCGTTGGATCATGGCGCGCCGCAGGGCCGGCGATGAGTACCTGGCAAGCTGGTTCCGCCAGGATTGCGCGCCGGCCGAGTGCGTCCGCGATTCGGTGCAAGCGCTGAGCGCGTAGGCCCGCGGCGGCCTTTCGCCGCAATTCCATAAGGACCTCAGGATAGTCATGACAGTCGAAGTGTCTATCCCAGGGCGCAAGTGCGTCCTGGCTGCCGGAATGGTGGTGTGTCTGGCCGTCTGGTTTCTCCTGACGGCCGGAGGATTGAAGTCGGGCTACACCCCCGACGACCTGATGAACCTCTACCGGGCGGTGCAGCCGCCGCTGGGCGAGATCGTCGACGAGATCCTTCTCTTCTTCCAACCCTCGAGCACGTACCGGCCCGCCGGCACGATGTTCTACCGCCTCCTCTATGAGGGTTTCGGCTTCAACCCCGTGCCGCTCCGCGCGGCCTGCCAGGCGCTGATTCTGGCTAATGCCATCCTGACGTTCTTCCTCCTCCGCCGCCTGAGCGGATCGTGGCGGGCCGGCGCCTTCGCCGCCGCGCTCCACCTGTTTCACCGCGAGTTCTGCTGGCTCTACGTCAACAGCGGCTTGTGTTACGACCTGCTGTGTTTCTTCTTCTACGCCGCCGCGTTCCTTTACTACCTGCGGGCGCGCGAGGCGGGCGCGCCGGTCTCCCTCGACCGGCTGGCCGTGTGGTCGGGTCTGTACCTGCTCTGCCTGAACTCGAAGGAGGTGGCCGTCAGCCTGCCGGTGATGATCGCGCTCCACGCGCTGCTGCATCGCCCGCCGGCCGGGTGGCGCGCGCTGCCGCGGTGGTGTTGGCGAGAGGGGCGGGTCGCGCTGTGGGGCGGCGTCATGACGCTGGCCTTCATTGTGGGGCGCCTGATGGGCCCGGCGACGCTCACCTCGATGGAGGCGTATCGCCCCGTGTTCCGCCTGGGCACGCTGCTGGATCACGAGGGGCACTTCCTGTGGCTGGCCTTCTGCCGGCGCGGCTGGATGCCCCCGTGGGTCATCGCGGCGCTGGTGGTTGCCCTCGCGGTGGTCGCTCTCCGGTTTCGCCTGCCGGCGCTCCGGTTCGGGCTCTGCTGGATGCTGATCGGCGCGCTTCCGCTGGCCTTCATTCCCCAGCGCGGCATGGATGCGGTCTACATCCCCACGCTCGGCCTGGCGCTGTTCGCGGCGGCCGGACTGGATGCGCTGGTCCGGCGCAACGCCCACTTTGGGATGCTGGCGCTGCTGGTTGTCTATTCGGTTTCCGGGCGAATCGACTTCGACGCGATGAACCGGGACACGCGCCTGATCCACGCGGTCGACGCGCAGTTGGTCCAGGTGCTGCCGAAGATCCCCGACCGGGCGCGGGTGCTGGTTCTGCGCAACCCGCTGGCGCCGCATGACTGGGGCATGGTTCAGCTCATGGGCCTGCGCTTCCGGCAGCAGCGGCCGACCACGTTCCGCCTGGACCTGATTCTCAGCCACTGGCGGCCCTCCGAGGTCGCCGATTTCGACGTGGTCCTCGACTACGAAGACGGCCGGCTGGTTCCCTGCGACGCCAGCTTGTTTCAGCGCGTGGCCGTGCGCGATCTTGCCGACCGGCCCTGCCGGCAGACGCTCGAACCGGTCGAGTTCAGTATAAAGTCGAGGGATCGGCCACTCGCCGGGCCGGAGAGATCATGGACAAGGTCAGTCGACGGGAGTTTCTGGGAAACGCCGCCGCCGGTGGCGCGCTGGGGCCGTACAACTTCGAGTTCATGACCGAGGGGACGCGGGAGATCGTGTCTCTCTACAAAGTGGACGGGATCTCCAGCAACCGCTGGTCCGGGTCGGACATGTGTTACTACGAACATTGCCGGCGCAACTTCAAGGCCGCCACGGGGCTCGACCTCCCGCTTGCCGAGAGACTCGACGCGCGCCCCCGGCGCGCCCACATGGAGTGGCGCGAGCAGCACCTGTTCGAGTTGTGGCGTGTATGGAACGCGGAGATTCGCAAGATCAATCCCACCGCCCGCTACATCCCCAACAGCGGCGGCGGCGCCACCAGCCATCTCGACATGAAAACCGTGGGCGGGCTGGCGCCGATTCTGTTCGCCGACCGGCAGGCCCGCCGCGGCCGGATGGCGCCCTGGGCCAAGGGGAAGAACGGCAAGGAATACCGCTCGACCATGGGCCGCAAGCCCATTGGCGGCATCTTCAGCGTCGGCGTGGAAGAGCCGTACCGGTAGAAAGACTCCGTGACCAGCCTCTCGACGCGGCGCACGCCGCAAGGATTTTGGGCCTAGCGGATCTGTTCGGCGCCAACTGGGCGGGCGGGGTCGATGCGCGGATGCAGAACTCCTGCCTGCGCCTGGAAGTGGATCCGGCCACCGGCAAGCGCCACCCGATCCTCGCCGGCCTGGAAGACGCCGAACGGATCATCAACGGCGTCTCGCGCGTTCACACGCGGCCGAACGCCGCGTACCCCAGTCCGCCGCTGACGCTGATCCCGTTCTATCCCGACCTTCCCATGGAAGAGGTGTTTCCGCGCGTTCCCAAGATCGATCAGCCCGAGGTCTACGTGCGCGAGGCCGGCCGCGGGCGCGTGGTTTACTTCCCGTGGGACATCGACCGCACCTTCTGGGAGGTGCTCGCCGCCGATCACGGAACGCTGCTGCGCAACGCGGTGGATTGGGCGGCGAACGAGCCGCGCCCGGTCACGGTCACCGGCGCCGGCCTGCTGGACGTCACCATCTGGCAGCAGAAGGCGTCGCTCACCGTGCACCTGGTCAACCTGACCAACCCGATGGCGATGAAAGGGCCGTTGCGCGAGTTCATTCCGTCGCCTCCGCAGAAGGTGAGCCTCCGCCTGCCGGAGGGCCGGAAACCGGGGAAGGTGCAACTACTGGTGAGCGGGCGCGCACCGCGCATCGAACACGCCGGCGGCGTCCTCAGCCTGACGGTCCCGTCGATCCTCGATCACGAAGTGATCGCGGTCGAACTGGGCTAACGGCGGGCGCCGCGCTGGGGGTTCTTCAGCTTCGTCTGGCGAGCCTTGGTTGTCTTGCGCTTGGGCTTCGAGATGACAAACGTCCCGGCGCCCATGTATTCCGCCTTATACAGCTTCTCTTCTGCCACGTGGATCTCCTAGCGAATGTGCCCGCGCTCACGCCGGACACCGCCAGCGAGCGAGGAATCTTCATCTTACCGCATTCGCCAGGCCCAAACCGCCGCCGCGAGCCCGGCGGCCAGGCAGCTCCACGCAAACCAGTCGCCGTGACGGGTATAGGGAGTCGTCTGGCCGCGGAACGCGAAGCGCGCGCGCAGGGTGGCCTCCTGGTAGGGAGCGAGAGTCTGCGTCACGCGTCCGGCGGGGTCGACGACGGCGGTGATGCCATCGTTGGTCGAGCGCACGATCCAGCGGCCGTTCTCCATCGCGCGCATCCTGACCAGCTTCAGGTGCTGCGGGCGGGCGGCGCTGCGGCCGAAATAGCCGTCGTTGGAGAGGTTGAACAGGACCTGGGCGCCGTTGCGGGCGAACTCGCGCACCAGGTGCGGGAAGGCCGACTCATAGCAGATGAAGGCGCCGAACCGGTGGCCGGCGGCCGGGAAGACCACCACGCGTTGACCGGGCGCGAAATCGCCGGCCTCGCTCGTGATCCGGGCGACCCAGCCGAACAGCGGAGGCACGAACTCGCCGAAGGGCACCAGTTGGATCTTGTCGTAGCGGTCCACCACCTCGCCGCGCTCGGAAACCAGCACGGCCGAGTTCAGCGGGTCGCCCGTGGGAGTGTAGGCGACCACCGCTGCCAGCACCGGGGCGCGCGCCGTGGCGGCCAGCTTCCCCAGCCGCGCGCGGAACTCCGGATCGCGGTCGATGTACAGCGGCGCCGGCATCTCGGGCCACACGATGAGAGCGGGCGGCGGGCCGGGGACGAGAGCCGCCTCCAGCGACTTGAGCACCAGGCGGTTGTGCAGCGCATCGGTGGCGTCGGAGGGCCAGCGATCGGTATCGGCGACATTGGGCTGCACCAGCGCCGCCACGCGATCCGGCGCTCCGGATTCCGGAAGCGCGGGCAGGAAGTAGAGCGGCGCCAGCAGGGCCAGCCAGGCCAGCTCGCGGCGCGAGCGCCGGAGGACGGCCACCGCGACCGCGCCGTTCAACAGCGCGAAGGCGAAGGAAAGGCCGTAGACGCCCACCAGCGGCGCCAGGCGGGCGGGCAGGCTCATGTCCGCGCCGGCGTTGCCCAGCGCCAGCCAGGCAAACCCGAGGGGAGCGTGGGTGCGCTCGATGCCCGTCCACAGGGCCGCCGCCGCGGGGACAGCGTACCAGCGCGGCATCACGTACCCGGCCAGCCACGCGAAGACCGCCATGTGCAGCGCCTTGGCGCAACAGAAGAGCACGAACGCAAACCAGCTCAGCCCGGCGCTCATCCCGCCGTGAACCTCCAGGACGAACTGGATCCAGTAGCAGATGCCGAACCAGTAGACGAATCCCGCTGCTTCGCCCAGCAGGAACCGCCGCAAGGGACGCGGCTCGCGCGCCGCCGCGGCCAGCAGCGGGGCCAAGGCCACCGGCGCCAGCATCGCCAGGTCGGCGCCGGGGAAGACCAGGATCAGCAACGCCGCCGAGAGGAGCGCCAGCGCCAGGTTCAGCAAACCGCCTCGCGCGCGGCGTCCGCCACCTGATCCGCCATATAGGAGCTGCGGACCAGCGGGCCGCTGAAGACCATGGAAAAACCCATCTTCAGGCCGAGGCGGCGATAGGCGTCGAACTGCTCCGGCATGACGTACTCGGCCACCGGCAGGTTCCGCCGCGTTGGCTGGAGATACTGGCCGATGGTGACCACATCCACTTCCGCGCGGCGCAGATCCAGCAGCAGCTCCTCGACCTCGGCCGCGGTCTCGCCCAGCCCCACCATCAGCCCGGACTTGGTCAGCGCCTCCGGACGCCGCTGCCCGGCGAATTGCAGCACCTCGAGCGACTGGCAGTAGCCGGCCTGGGGACGCACGCGGGGATAGAGCCGGGCGACGGTTTCCAGGTTGTGGTTGAAGACATCGGGAGCGGCGTCCAGGACGCGCGCCACGGCCTCGCGGTCGCCGCAGAAATCCGGCGTCAGCACCTCGATGCGCGCCTGGGGAAGCGCCGCGCGGACCCGCCGCACGGTCTCGGCAAAGTGCGCCGATCCGCCGTCGGCGAGGTCGTCGCGGTTGACGCTGGTGATGACGACGTAGCGCAGGTTCATCGCCGCCGCCTGGCGCGCCACGTTGGCGGGCTCTTCCGGATCGAGAACGAACTCGCGCTTCGCCGGCGATCCTTTGGGAACCGAGCAGAAGCCGCACCCGCGCGTGCACAGGTTGCCCAGGATCAGGAACGTCGCCGTGCCGCGTTGAAAGCACTCATGCAGGTTGGGGCACCGGGCCGACTCGCAGACCGTGTGCAGATGGAGATGCCGCAGATCGCGCTTCAACGCTGTCACGGATGGGTTGTGGGTGGTCCCCTTGCGCAGCCACTCGGGTAGCCGCGGGCCGACCTGGACCAGGGGCGCCGCCACGCTCAATACCGCTTCAGAATGGGGTCGAAGCCCAGTTCCTTGAGCCGTCCGCGCTGCCGCGTGACCTCCCCCGAATCGCCCAGCGGTCCCACCAATACCCGGAACAGGGCATCGTTGGGCCCGGTCCCGACGGCGGCGTTGAAGTCCTTCTTCTTCAACTCGCTCACGAGGGTGTCGGCGTCCGAGCGCTTGACCGCGGCCACCTGGAGGAACAACTGGCCGGGAGTGGGCTGGACCAGCCCGCCGACCGTGCGCACCGCCGGCTTCGGCGGCGGCGGAGTGGGTTTGGCGGCGGCCACCGGCTTGGGAGGCGCGGCCGCCGGCTTCGGGGTCTCACGGGGGGGAGCCGGCGCAGCGGCCCGCTCAGCCGCGGGCACGGGTTTTTCCGCCGCCGGCTTCGGCGCCGCGGCGGGCGGGTTGCTCCGAACCTCCACCTGGCCGGGCGCCAGGCCCGACCGGGGGGCGGCCCCCTTGGCGTCGGCGGTGGACGGGTCGATCACGATCGCCCGTTCGGCGCCCTTCTTCGCGGCCGTGGCTTCTCCGCCCGGCCCGGCGGCGTTCCGGCCGAAGATATACCCCGCCGCGAAACACACCCCCATCAGAATCACGGTTACAAAGAACACGCTGAGCAACTGACGGTTGCCCAGCACCAGTTCAAATTCGCCCTCTTCGTTTCTCGGCATGTCCACGCCTGTCAAGCCCTTCCGCGATTTCTACTTCTCTCCGGCGGCCCGATCGAAAACCTGTTTCAATGACGAGAATATATCGACGGGGAGGGGGAACACAACCGTGGTGTTCTTCTCCGCGCCAATCTCGACCAGAGTTTGCAGGTAGCGCAACTGGATCGCGGCCGGCTGCTTTTGAATTACTTCCGCCGCCATGGCCAGCTTTTCGGCGGCGATGTACTCGCCCTCGGCGTGGATGATCTTGGCGCGGCGTTCGCGCTCGGCCTCGGCCTGCTTGGCGATGGCGCGAATCATCTGCTCCGCCAGATCCACCTGTTTCACTTCCACCATGGCCACCTTCACGCCCCACGGTCCGGTGTGCTGATCCAGAACCGACTGGAGCCGGACGTTCAGCTTCTCGCGCTGGCTCAGCAACTCGTCCAGCTCCACTTCGCCCAGCACGCTGCGCAGCGTAGTCTGCGCCAACTGCGACGTGGCGTAGAGGTAATTGGACACCTCCACCACCGCGCGGATGGGCTCGATGATGCGGAAGTAGATGACGGCGTTCACCTTCACCGTGACGTTGTCGCGGGTCACCACGTCCTGCGCGGGCACTTCGAGGGTCTCCACGCGCAGCGAGGTCCGCACCATGCGGTCGATGGGCGCGAAGACGAGGATGACGCCCGGGCCCTTGGCCTCCTTGAGCACGCGGCCGAGGCGGAAGATGACGCCGCGCTCATACTCGGCCAGAATCTTGATGGAGGCCAGCAGATAGAGAACGACGATCAGAATCGCGATGGTAGTCAGGTTGATTTCGGGCATGGCTCACTCCTGTCGAAGCGGTTCGACCTTCAGTCTCAGACCGTCGACGGCAACGATGCGGACGCGGGCGCCTTCGGCGGCCTCGATCGCCGCTTCGGCATCCCACAACTCGCCGCGAACGAACACCTTTCCAGCGGGCTGGAGCGGCGTCCGGGCGACACCGATCTCCCCCAGCATGCCGGAGGCGCCGGTGATGACTTTGTTGGCCCGCGCCCGGATCACCAGCGAGAGCAGAAAGATCGTGATGGCGGCGAAGGGAAGCGTGACCGCGACCGCCGTGCCCAGGTGAATGCGCAGCTCCGGCGGCCCTTCCACCAGCAGCGCGCCCAGAACCATGGCCACCGCGCCGCCCCCGCCGAGGATGCCGTGCGAGGCGAACTTGGCTTCCAAGGCGAACAGCACCAGGGCCAGAATCAGCAGCGAGACGCCGCTGAAGTTGATCGGAAGCACCGAGAGCGCCGACAGGCCGACCAACACCAGGATCGACCCCGCCACCCCGGGCGCGATCAGGCCCGGATGGGTGAACTCGATGTACAGCCCGAGGGCCCCCAGGATCAGCATGATGAAGGCGATGTTGGGGTCGGCGATCGATGCCATGATCGATTCCCGCACCGTGCGCCGGTACTCGATCACGCTTGCGCCGGCCAGCCGGAGCGTCATCTTCCGCCCGTCGAACCGCGTCACTTCGCGTCCGTCCAGTCGTTGAAGAAGATCCTGCTGATCGCGCGCCACCAGTTCGATGAGCCGGTTGGATAGCGCCTCGCCGTCGGTGAACGAGCGGGCTTCGAGCACCGTCTTTTCGGCCAGCTCGGCGTTGCGGCCGCGCTTGGCCACCAGGCTGCGGAGCGAGGCCGCCGCGTCGCTTTCCACCTTGCGCCGCATCACCGCGTCCATCTGGCCGCCGATCAGCAGCACCGGGGAGGCGGCGCCCGCGTTGGTTCCCGGCGCCATCGCGGCTACATCTCCAGCTTGCAGAAGGAAGAAGCCCGCCGATGCCGCGCGCCCGCCGCTGGGAGCCACGTAAGTCGCCACCGGAACCGGCGAGGCAACCAGCCGCTCGACGATCTCGCGCGTCGCCTCGGCCATCCCGCCGGGCGTGTTCAACCGGATCAGCAGCAGGGCCGCGCCTTCGCGTTCCGCCTGGTCGATGGCGTGGGTAATGATCTCGCGCGTCACCGGGTGGACGACGCCATCCACGGCAACAGTAACCACCCGGGACCCCCGCGCGGACGCGCAGGCAAGGAACACGAGGACGGGTAAAACGATACGCCCCCTCATCCGGAGCTATTATACGCTCACCACCGGACAAGGAGACTGCCGGATTATGGCGTACGCGTTGGTTCGCAGGCGCCCGAAGACGCCGGCGGCCGAACCGCGCCCGATCACCAGCAACTCGGCGGGCAGCCGCCGCGCAAAGTCGCACACCAAGTGCGGCGGGTCGCCGGCGGAAACCTCGACATCCGCGTCGACGCCGACGGCGCGCTTCAGCGCCTCGATTTCGTCGCGCGCCTTCTCGCTCATCTGGCGCGACCAGTCCACCTCGCCCGGCGTGCCCTGCGCCGCCGCGCAGGTCACCGCGTGGACGATGGTCAACCGGGCGCCGGTGCGGGACGCCATCTCGGCCGCCCAGCGGAGCGTCTTGGGGCTCTGGGGGCCCAGATCCAGCCCGGCCAGGATCCGCTCGAAGTGGATCGCGCTGACGGCGGGCGCCTGCTCCAGGTGCACGCCGGTCCAGACCGGACAATCGGCGTCGTGCAGGACTTTGGCCGTCACCGAGCCCAGGATGAAGCGCCGGAACGGCCCGTAGCCGTGCGTCGGCATGACGATCACCCCGGCCTTCTCGTTCTGGGCGAACTCGACGATCTTCCGGGCCGGGTCTCCTTCCAGCAGGATGCGCCGGGTCCGGATGTGGGCGAGTTCGGCGGCCTGGAACTCGTCGAGTTCGGTTTGCAGTTGCGCGGAGCGCGCGGCGAACAACTCGTTCAGCATGGCGCCGCCCACCTCCAGCGCGCTGAACTCATAGTGCGGCGGCGGAAGCACGTGCAACAGAACGACTTCCGACTCGAAACGCGCCGCCAGCGCCTCGACGTACCGGGCCGCGCCCAGGCTGCGCTCGGAGAAATCCACCGGCAGGACGATCTTCCCCAGAGAGAACACGTTGGTCGCCTCCGCTGCAACTATACCAGGGGTCCGCCGCCGGGGGAAGGGCCGCGGACCGGCTCTCAGTATTCGAGCAAAGCCGTGGTTTCCCGCGCCAGGTCGTCCACCTGCGGGAGAATGGCGTCTTCCAGGTCCGGGTTGTAGCCGATCCAGGTATCGAGCGCGGCTACCCTTCGCACCGGGGCGTCGAGCGAGGCGAACAGCTCGTCGGCGATGCGGGCGGCGATCTCTGCGCCGTAGCCGAACGAGAGACAATCCTCGTGGGAAATCAGCACGCGGCTGGTCCGGACGACGGAGGCGCGGATGGCCTTCCAGTCGTAAGGCGCCAGCGAGCGCAGATCCAGGATCTCGATGGTCGTCCCGGGCCGGCGCTGCTCGACCTGCGCCGCCGCCTGAAGCGCTTTCTGCACGACCGCGCCGTAGGTGATCAGGGTCAGGTTCCGTCCCTGCTTGACCAGGCGCGCCTTGCCGAACGGAATGGTGAAATCCCGTCCCGGGTGCGGCCAGCGGTTGTAGGGCTCGCGGTAGAGGCGCTTGTGCTCGAGGAACAGCACCGGGTCGTCGGCGCGCAAGGCCGTGCGCAGCAGGCCGCAGGCGTCGAGGGCGTTGGAGGGCATCACGACGCGCAATCCCGGAATGTGCGTGAAGGCGACCTCGCCCGACTGGCTGTGATAGATGGCGCCGCCGCCCAGGTAGCCGCCCGTGGCCACGCGGATCACGGCCGGGCACCGAAAGCCGTCGTTCGAGCGCCAGCGCATGGTGGCCAGCTCGTCGCGGAGTTGCATCATGGCCGGCCAGATGTAATCGAAGATCTGGATCTCGGCCACCGGCTTCAGCCCGCGCTGGGCCATGCCGATGGCGCGGCCCACGATGGCCGCCTCGGCCAGGGGTGTGTTGAAGGAGCGCTCCGTGCCGAAACGGCGCTGCAATCCGGCGGTGGCTTTGAACACGCCGCCCTTGCCCTTCACCTCGCGCAGGTTTTCCTGGCGGCTGCAGTCAGCCACGTCCTCGCCGAAGACGACGATGCGGGGATTGCGCTCCATCTCTTCGGCCAAGGTCTGGTTGATGGCATCGACCATGGTGCGCGGCTCGCCCTCGAAGCACGGCTCGGCGGCGAAGGCCTCCGCCGTGGGGTCGATCTCATCCGAATAGAGATGGCGCAGCGCGCTGTCGCGGGCCGGGGCGGGAGCGCGCAGGGCGGCGTCGGTGGCGGCCTGAATCCGCTGATCGATCTCGTGGACGATGAGTTGCAGCCGCTGGGGATCGAGCACGCCCTCGGCGATCAGCAGTTCGGGGAAGCGCAGCACCGGGTCGCGCGCGGCTTCGGCCTCGCGCTCGGCGGCGGTCTTGTAGAGGCGCTCGTCGTCGGACAGCGAGTGGGAGTAGGGGCGAATGACGTGGGCGTGGGCCAGCGCCGGCCCTTGGCCCGTGCGGCACCACTCGGCGGCGGCACACAAGGCGTCGTAAGAGGACAGAACGTCACAGCCGTCGAACTCGACGCGGAACAGGTTGGGAAAACTCGCCGCCAACTTGGAGACGCAGCCGCCGGCGGTTTGCCGTTCCACGGGCACGGAGATGGCGTAGCCGTTATCCTCGACCAGGATGAGCAGCGGCAGGCGGTCCATCGAAGCGATATTGAGCATCTCCCAAAACTCGCCCTCGCTGGTGGCCCCGTCCCCGGTGGTGACCAGGGTGATCTCATCGCTTTCGGGGCTGAGGAAGCGGCCGGCGTGAGCGCAGCCGGCGGCCTGGAGAAACTGCGTGCCGGTGGGCGAGGAGGCGCTAACGATGTGCAGGTCGGGATCGCCCCAGTGCGAGGGCATCTGGCGCCCGCCCGAGGCGCGGTCGGCGGCGGCGCCGACCGCCTGGAGCAGCATCTGCTCGGGAGTGACGCCCAGCATGAGGCACAGCGCGCGGTCGCGGTAGTAGGGGAAAATCCAGTCACGGCCGGGCCGCAGGACCAGGCCGGCGGCGGCCTGCACGGCTTCGTGCCCGGCGCCCGAGATCTGAAAGAAGATCCGGTTCTGGCGCTTGAGGAGGATCTCGCGGTCGTCCAACCGGCGCGCGGTGTGCATCACGCGGAAGGCGCGGATGAGGTCGTCGCGCTCCAGTCCCCTCCACCGGGTAGGCAAGGCGGTAACCTGCCGCTCGGAAGTGGTCGCCATGTTCTGGCCTCCGCTTCCAGCTTAGCCGAAGCGGGGGCGGGGGAATCTCAAGCCGCTTTTCGTCGCGGCTTGTCCCTTCCACTTGCTAGTCGTTGGGAATCATCGTGGGCAGCAGACGATCAAAGTGCTTGCCGATTCGGCTCGCCGCCGACAGATCCCACAAGGACGTTCGAAGATGGCGCATTGCAAGTACGGAAGTGATCCAGGATTGACTCCAGCCGGTTTCCGCGCACCAGGCGCCCCAGCCGAGGTCGGCGTTGCTCGCCCAGTACTCCCACCGCTGGAACTCGAAGGCGCGGTACCACCAGCCATCGAGTTCGGGATGTGTTTCTGAACGAGTCTGAATGCGGCACAAGAACCTGGCGAGCGCTTCGGTGGAGTCGGCGTAGATCCGCTCGCCGGTGGCGGCAGCCGCTTCATGCAGACCGAGGAAAGCGAAGCTGCTGGTGTAGAAGATGTCGGAGACAGGATCGCCGTTGCGGGAGATCAACGTCGCTTCCTTTTCACCGTACTCTTCGTTGGATCTGGGTGGACCGTAGCGGCCTTTGCCGGGCGGTCCGAGTTCTTCCCGGATCGCGCCCGAGCTGTCCCGGAATGCCAGCATCTCGCGGGTGATCCTGCGCAACCACTGGCGGTGTTCGGGAGTGTCCTGAACGCGCACGAGCCAGGCCAACGGCAGCAGCATGCGGGCGCGCTCCTGCTGGATGCCGTTGGTCCAGCGCCATCGGTCGGGATAAGCCGCGATGGTCATGCGGATGGCGCTCTCGGCACGGTCGAGGAACGGACGATAGTGGGTCTTGTGATAGGCCCACAGGTAGCAGGCCCACAGATGCGCTTCGTAGTGTGGCGAGTAGTTGATGCGTTCCGAGGTCCAGTAGTGCCGCCAGCCATTTCGCTGTAGAAGCTCTTCGTCGAGCCGTCCGCCGCGAAAACCGAGTCTGCCGGTCGTGCGCAAGTTGGCCAGAAGGCAGCGGAGCACTTCTTCATCCCAGCGGTCCGACTTGAGTACCGCCGCGGCACCGATGGTTCCGAGCATGCTCCGGGCATTGTCGTCGCCGTAGTAAATGGAGGACCCATCGAACTCGCCGAAGTACTTGGGTGTTGTGTGCCAACCGATCAGGCCGAAGGAGGGCGATTTCGGGTCGCCCCGCGGGCCTTTCGCCAGCGTGGAATGACGGTAGATGTAATCGTTCAGATTCACTGCTGTGCAAATTAGCCCACGCGGCCGGTGAGTCGTATTGAAAAGACTGGG
>CAYOTD010000020.1:0-4248 GCA_964406685.1 uncultured Solibacteraceae bacterium
GGTTCGCGCCTCAAGCGCGACGGGGCCAGAGATGGGGAGTGCGCGTTCGCGCTGAACGCGGAGCTGGAGCGCAAGGTGTTGCCCAAGGGGCACGCCGAGCGCGACAAGCTCATCCTGCTGTACGAGTGCGCCGAGGCCACCACCTACGAGTTGTTGAAGAAGACACTCCTCGATGGCCCCGGCAACGCGGAGTTTCAGGCGCTCAGCCTGACCGAGCGGTTGGAGGCGGTCTTCGAGATCTTCAAGGCGCTGGCCTATGGAGCGATTCTCGTGGCCGCGGCCACCCCGGACCGGGCGCGCTTCACCTCCGCCAGTTCCTATCTCGCCGAGGGCTGGTTGGAGAACAAGGAAAGGTGGCACCTGGACGACCGCGAAGGGCCGGCCTGTCACGACATTTGCGGTCACATCGCGGCGGCGATGGCCGTCGCCGCCGGCAAGCCGCCGGGCTCGTATCGTGTGACGGAAGTGCAGTGCCGTTCCTACAGGAACGGCGCCCTGTGCGAGTTTCTGGCGGAGGTGAAGTGATGGCGGTCGACGCCCAAAAGATACTGAACGGCATCCTGAGCATGGGCCTTCGCGGGGACCCGGATACCGGCCTGCTGCGCCGCTACGGCGTCATCATGGCGCTGAACATGGTCGACTATCTCGTCGACCGGGAGCTGGAGTTCCTCGAAAAGCATCCCGAAGCCCTGGCGATGATGGAGGCCAGCCTGGTGGACGCCGCGCAGTGGTGCGCCATCCCGGTTTTCGGCGGGATGAAGGACTCGAAGGACTGGGCCGCGCTGTGCGCGCCCATGATCGAGAACATCCGCGATCATCTGGAGGCCCTGCACGGCGTGCAGAACGCCATGGGATGGGGCCGGATTGTCGAATACCAGTTCGACGCGGAGAAGCGAACCTACCGCACCGTCGTCAAGCATTCCTATTATGTTGACCGCTACCTGCAACGGTATGGCAAGTCCAGCCGGCCGCGGTGCTATCTGTGGACCGGCGTCGCCGCCGGCACGATGGACTTCCTGCTTGGCGGGAAGGTGCACGACTTCGTTGGCACGGAAGTGCAGTGCGCCACCATGGGGCACGACGCCTGTGTTTTCGAGGTCAAACCGGCGCCAAAGATGTTCGACCTGCTTTGAGTCGAACGGAGAGGGCGTCTTGCCGGGCCCTCGGCGGAGTGTGGGCCCGGCCACGTGGAAGCAAGAGCAGAGGAGTGAAACATGTCACGGACACAGTTGGCGGACAGGTTGTTTTCGACAATGACGTTCGACCGGGAACGCTCGCGGCTGGAGATCGGCGGCGCAGAGGTGGCGTTCCATTGCGACAAGTTCAACACCCGGATCTTGAAGAACTTCGAGGATGTGATGGGTTACGAAGAGGGTGCCCGGCTGTTGTCGGCCTGCGCCGAGTCGACCACCTACGACAGTCTCCAGCGTTTTCTGGGCGGGGGCGAAGCGGGAGCCGCGTTTCAGACTCTGGGGCTGGCGGAACGGCTGGAAGCGGTCTTCGAGATGTACAAGGTGCTCGCCTACGGCGCCATTGCCGTTCAGACGGCAACGCCGGAGTCCGCCCGGTTCACCTCGGCAAGCTCGTACCTTGCTGAGGGTTGGTTGGAGAACCAGGCGCGCTGGCACTTGGATGAACGCGAGGGACCGGCCTGTCACGACATCTGCGGCCACATCGCCGCCGCGATGGCGATGGCGACCGGCAAGCCGGCCGGCTCGTACCGTGTGAAGGAAACCCGGTGCCGGGCCTACAAGGGTGCTACCGAATGTGAGTTTGTGGCGGAGGCGAAATAATGGCGGTCGATGCTGCGAAGATTGCCCAGGGCGTTCTGGGAATGGGACTGCGAGGGAATCCCGAGACCGGCCTGCTGCGCGGTTTCGGAGTCATCCTGGCGATCAACCTGGCCGACTATCTGGTGGGCCGGGAACTGGAGTACCTGCGCCGGTATCCGGACGCCATGGAAATGATGGAGGCGAGCCTGGTCGACGCGGCGCAGTGGTGCGCCAACGCCACCTTCGGCGGAATGATGAAGTCGCCGGAGTGGGACGGGCTGTGCGCGCCGATGATCGCAAACACCAAGGATCAACTGGAGGCGCTGCACGCGGTGCAGAACTGCCTCGGTTGGGGGCATGTTTCCGACTATGCGTTCGACCCCGAGAAGCGAAGCTACCGCATGGTGGTGAAACACTCCTATTACGTCGACAACTACCGGCGCAAGTTCGGCGCTTCCGATCGTCCCCGGTGCTACATGTGGACAGGCGTAGCCGCCGGCAATATGGATCTGCTGCTCGGAGGCAAGATCCACGAGTTCGAGGCGAAGGAAGTGCAGTGCGCGGCCATGGGCGCCGACGCCTGCGTGTTCGAAGCCAGACCGGTTCCGAAGCTGTTTGACTTGCTGTGATCCTGACGGTCGCTTGCGGGCCGGCAAGATCCGACACCAACTTAGTTAGTTCGCATAAAGGAGGACTGCTGAAATGAGTCAGTTGAAAGATATGCTCGCCGATCTGGCGCGCGTTGACGGAATTACAGCCGCGGTTGTGGTCAGCCGGGACGGATTCGTGATCGAAGGAGTGACCTCCGGGGGAGCGATGGACACGGAAGCCGTGGGCGCGGTCATCTCGGCGGGCATCGGTGCATCCGAGGTCATGGGGACTGAGTTGGGCGTCGGCGAGCTCAGCCAGGCCATGATAGAGTTCAAAAAAGGGATCATTGTGGTGACATTCCTGGGCGAATCGGCGACACTGGCCATCGTCGCCGACCTGAAGGCCAATCTCGGCAACGTGCGCTATCAGGTCAAGAAGCGGGCGGCGGAGATCGAGAAGGCGATCTGAGGAGCTTCGATTGAAGGTACGATCCCGCCCCATCGCCGGCGCGCGCTAGATGGCGGATACGGCCGGGTCGACTCAGGCGACCGGCGGGCGGGAAGGGACCTGCGATGCTCGATCACTTTCGCGAGTTGTTCCCCGCCCTGAAAAGCGGCGTGGCCTATCTCGACAGCGCGGCCAAGAGCCTGACTCCTCTGCCCGTTGTCGAGGCAATTACCCGTTACTACCGCACCTGCGACGCGAACGCCCATAGGGGCCTGCACCGGCTTTCGCGGGAAGCGACGGATCTGGCTGATCAGGCGCGCGGGCAGGTGGCGCGCCTGATCGGAGCCTCGCCGGAGGAGATCGTCTTTGTCCGCAATACGACGGAGGCCATCGGACTGGTGGCAGCCGGCTTGTCCTGGCAGGTCGGGGAATGCGTCGTCAGCACCCTGGCGGAGCATCACTCCAACTATCTGCCGTGGCTGCGCCTGACGGAGACCAGGCGGGTGAGGTTGCTGGCGGTCCGGCCGGGGGCCGACGGCACGATTCCTCTGGAGGAAATCCATGTCGCCTGCGGCACCCGGCCGGTCCGGCTGGTCGCCGTAGGGCACGTGTCCAACGCCTTGGGCACGATTCAGCCGGTGAAGGACATCTGCCGGATCGCTCGTGCCTCCGGCGCGCTGACCCTGGTGGATGCGGCCCAGTCGGCGCCGCACATGGATATCGATGTCGCGGACATCGGTTGCGATTTCCTGGCGTTCTCCGGTCACAAGCTTTTTGGGCCGACAGGCTGCGGAGTGCTTTGGGGGCGGCGGCATCTGCTGGGATCTCTGGAACCTCTCAGCCCGGGCGGGGGCACCATAGCCGATGTCGGCCTGAGCGCCTACTCGCTGGATCGCGATCCGCCCTTTGTAGCGCTGGAAAGCGGAACGCAGGATATCGCGGGCCAGATCGGCCTGGGTGAGGCGGTCCGGTGTCTGTCGGCCTGGACGGCCGACGGACGGATGCGGGCTGCCATGCGCCGGCTGGTGGCGGAGGCGGTGGAGGAATTGCGTTCGATCCCGGGCGTAACCGTGCTTGGGCCGGAGGCGGCGGATCGCCGGTCCGCGGCGATCTCGTTTCTGATCGACGGAATGAGCCCGCACCAGGCGGCCGCAGCTCTCGATGAAGACTATGGCGTCCTGGTCCGTTCCGGCTACCACTGCGCCATCCCGCTGTTGAAACACGTGCTCGGACTCCCGGCCGGCACCGTGAGGGCCTCGTTTCATCTGTACTCGGACCGGCGCGACGTCGATCGGCTCGTGGAAGCAGTGCGGGCCCTGGCCGGTCAACGGGCCGACTCCGCGGCAGTGGGCAGTCCGGGCCATTAACGCAGAATACGTTCTCAAAGGAAAGGAATGAAGCGTTCCCGGATTTTTGCGATTCCGGCATTGTATTCCTC
>CAYOTD010000020.1:4258-16354 GCA_964406685.1 uncultured Solibacteraceae bacterium
GTGGTTTCTGTTGTTGTTTCCGCTCCTGTTCGCAGGAACGGCTCTCGCGGGGGAAAGCGGCAACCATTACCCGAGCGGAGTGGAGGGAATCGATGCCGCCTCCGTGCCGCCGCCAGGATTCTATATCCGCAACTACTCCTTCTTCTATACCGCATCCAAGCTGGCGGACGGCAACGGCAAAGATCTCCCGGTTGGCTTCAAGGCGAACGTGTGGGCCGAGGCGCCCCGGTTCATCTATATCAGCAAGCTGAAGGCGCTGGGCGGCAACGTCGGATTCGATCTCATGCCCTATGTCATCCATACCAACATCCGTGTCAACGCGGCCGGCATGCACAAGAAGGGCACCGGAATGGGCGACCTCTACTTCTCCCCGATGATTCTCTCCTGGCACGGCAAGCGGTACGACGCCGCCGCCGCGGTCAGCTTCTTCGCGCCGACCGGGAAGTGGGACGCCGGGGACGCCAGCAGCGCCGGCAAGAACTACTGGACGACGATGGCCACCGGAGGCGGCACGGCTTACCTGGACAAGAACCGGCGGTGGACCGCGTCTCTGCTGGCCCGCTACGAGGTCCACAAGAGACGCCGCGACTCGGACGTCAAGCTTGGCAACGACTTCCACTTCGAGTGGGGCCTGGCAAGCTCGGTCTCAAAGCTGGTCCAACTCGGCGTGGTGGGCTACAACCAGTTCCAGGCCACGCGCGACACGGGGGCCGCGATCACCTGGGATGCCCGCATCAAGGACCGTGTGGCGGCTGTCGGCCCCGAGATCAGCGTCAAGATTCCCAAGGCCATGTTCTTCGTCTCGGTGCGGGGCCTGGCCGAGTTCGCCGCGCGCGACCGCGCCCAGGGGACGATGATCGTCCTCACGCTCACGAAGCGGTTCTGACAGGCGCTGGAAGAGGTCCCGCGTCGCGGCTCTCGGGCGACCCAGACCATGCGAATCACAGTCCGTGTGCAAGATCGCGATGTGACATTCGGCGTTACGACGCTGTGCAACCACGGCGACCATGGCGACTACCAGGCCACTCCCTTGCAGGTGGTCGCTTTCGATCCGGCGGCACTGGAGACCCGGCTGCGCGACGCCGGCGCCACGCGGGTGGCCGTCCATGGCCGCCGGGTCATCCTGGAGTGGCGCGGCGCCCTGGTGACGGTCTTTCCCAGCGGGAGGGTTCTCCTGGAACGGGTCGTGCCCGACCGGCAGGACCACGCAGCGGCGCTGTTTTCCGAGATGATGACCGCGTCCCAGCAAGCACACTGAAACACGGTCTCAAGTTTTCTTGCTGCGTGGATATACTGCAACAGTGGTTCGACTTTGTTGTGTCTCCCGTACGCTAGTGCTAGACTCATCTGTAGCGAGATGAATCCACTACCATCGGGAGTGTACGCGGCCCTGCTGACGCCGGTTGATGGCCGCGGCCAACTCGATCTGGAAGCGCTGGCGCGACTGATCGAGTTCGTGGCCGAGCGGGGGATTCGGGGAGCCGTGGTGGGGGGCGCAACGGGCGAGTACCCCAGCTTCAGCGTAGACGAACGCGAACGGTTGATCCGGCATGTCACGGCAGCCGCCAAGGATCAGATGCCCGTGGTCGCCGGAATCGGGTGCACCACGCTGACCGGTACGGTGCGGCTGGGGCGAGTGGCGGCGGAAACGGGATGCCATTCTGTGTTGCTGGCCATGCCGTACTTCTTCCGCTATCAACCGGAAGACCTGGTGACGTTCAGCCAGGCGGTCAGCCAAGCCTCCTCGCTGCCCTGCCTGCTTTATCATCTGCCGGCCTTCACCAACGCCCTCACCCCGGACGACCTAGCCCGTGTGCTGGAGAGCGAACCGCGGATTGCGGGCGTGAAGGACAGCAGCGGTGTCAAGTCGAATCTGGCGCGGCTGGCTGAAGTCCGGCGCCGGAGGGCCTTCTCCCTTTTCGCCGGAGACGATGCGCTGGCGTTGGACGCTCTGCGCGCGGGTTGGGACGGCATCATCTCCGGAATCGCGTGCTTCCTTCCGGAGTTGATGGTGCGGCTGGAGGGGAGTTTCCGCGCTTCGGATGGGGAGACCGCGGCGCGGTGCCAGGCGGATGTCAGCCGGGTGATCAAGGAGATCGTCAAGCTGCCCGTCCCGTGGGCGATCCGGATCGGCCTGGAGGTTCGAGGGATCTCGCCGGGACCCTTGCCGCTGCCTGCTTCCGCGGAGCGCCAGTCGCAGATTGCGGCCTATCGGGAGTGGCTGGGAGGCTGGCTTCCCACACGATCGTGGTACGTCCCTCTGCCAGGCGCCTGATCCCGATTCTGAAACGCGGTTTCAGCTCTCGCTGCGGAGCCGGGTGGCGCCACTTTGGCAAACGCGGGAAAGCTCTTCCGCCGCGCGGCGCACGGCTTCGACGAGTTTGTCTTCGTCGACCAGCCGGCTCTTCAGGCACGAGATGCTGAGCGCCGCCACCACGCGGTCCCCGCGCGCCCGGATGGGAGCACCCACGCAGTGGCCTTCGGCGGTGCTTTCCTCCGCGTCGACGGCATATCCCTGTTCGCGGATGCGCGCGTACTCGGCGTGCAGGCGGGTCTCGTCGGTAATGGTCTTGGGAGTGAAGGCGACGATGCCGTAGGCGCGGAGCAGGCGTTCGCGCATCGGGTCGCTCTGAAAGGCGGTAATGCACTTGCCCAGAGAGCTGGCGTGCGGCGGAATGATGCCGCCGAGGACATTCCCCATGCGGACCTTCTGCGGGCTGTCCACCACCGCCACCACGCCGATGTGATTCTCGAACAGGTAGGCCAGGCTTACGCTTTCGCGGAACTCGCGGCCCAGATCGCGCATGATGGGATCGGCCGCCTGCGTGAGGTTGGCGAGCACCGGATCGGGAATCAGCGCCCGGCTGGCGGGCAGCAGGGCGAACTGGTCGCCCGGCCGGCGCTCCACGAAACCGCGTTGCGCGAGTGTGTTGAGAATCCGGAAAACCGAACTCTTCGACTGGCGGAGAGTGCGCGAAATCTGGACCAGGGAAACGGTCTCGGGGCTGTGGCTGAGAAGTTCCAGGATGTCGAACGCCCGGCCCACCGCCTGCACGTAGTATTTCCCTCCGGACGCCTTCTTGCGGGCGGCTTCCGGTCTCTTTTCCTTGGAAGAGAGGGGTTCCGGCTTTTGAACCACGTTTCAGTATACATCAGCGGCCTCGCGGTATCCGTGCTAACTTCAAGCGATGCGTGACCTTGTGCGTTACCTGATCCTGGCACTGGCGATGCCGGCTTTCCCGGCCGGGCTGGATCTGAGCCGCGCTATTGTCGTGACCGGACCCGGTTTGAGCGCGCCGGATGGAAAGGCCGTGGCGCTGCTGGTCGAGGAGGTCGAGGCGAGAACCGGAATCCGCTGGCCGGTGCGGGAGGGCCGGCCCGGGGACGTTGGCCCCACGGTCAGCATCGCGGTTGCACCGGGCGGGCCGGCGGAAGGGTATCGCATCCGGACGGAATCGGGCGGTGTGGCGATTACGGGCAACGACTCGCGCGGGGTGCTGTTCGGGGCCGGACGGCTCTTGCGCGCCATGCGGATGGGCAAGGGCCGGGCGGTTCTTCCCGGAGAACTGAACCTGGCAAGCGCGCCCGTCCTGGCCACCCGCGGGCATCAACTTGGTTACCGGCCGGTGAACAACACCTACGACGCCTGGACCCTGGCCCGGTACGAGCAGTACATCCGCGACCTGGCGGTGTTTGGCGCCAACACCGTCGAGATGACGATGCCGGGGGCAGCCTGGTACGACAGCCCGCACTTTCCCATCCCCGCCGCGCGCATGTTGGTAGAGATTTCAAGGTTGTGCGGTCAGTACGGGCTCGATGTATCGCTGTGGTATCCGGCGGAGGAAAAGGACTACTCGGATCCGGCCGCCGTCACGCGCTGCGTCGATCGGTGGGAACGGATGTTCGCACGGCTGCCCCACGTGGATGCCGTGTTTGTTCCGGGAGGCGACCCGGGCCACACTCCACCCAAGCACCTGTTCCCCTTTCTGGAGCGCGCCGCGGCGGCGTTGCACCGGCATCATCCCAAGGCGCAGATGTGGGTGTCGCCGCAAGGTATGGACGACGAGTGGCTGGCCGAGTTCTACGCCCTGCTGGCGAAGCGGCCGGCGTGGCTGACGGGCGTGGTGCACGGTCCCTGGGTGCGCGTGGGCGTGGCGGAGTTGAGGGGTGCCGTGCCTCCGCAGTATCCCATTCGGCTGTATCCCGACATCACGCACACAATGCGCTGCCAGTTCCCCATGCCGGATTGGGACCGCGCCTACGCGCTCACCTACGTGCGCGAGCCGATCAATCCGCTGCCTCTGCGCCAGCGGCGCATCTTCGAGGAGTACTACCCCGGCAGCACCGGTTTCGTCACGTATTCCGACGGCGCCAACGACGACGTCAACAAGATCGTCTGGACGGCGCTCGGCTGGGACCCCAAGGCGGATGTTGCGGGGGTGGTGCGCGAGTACGCCCGCTACTTCGCCGGAATCGAGGGTTTCGCCGAAGGCGTCATGGCGCTGGAGCGCAACTGGCGGGGACCGCTGGCGGCCAACCCGGGCGTTGAGACCACGCTCCGCCAGTTTCAGGAGATGGAGCGGACCGCCACGCCGGCGCAATTGGGGAACTGGCGGTTCCAGCAGGCGCTCTACCGCGCGTATTCCGACGTCTACACCCGGCGGCGCCTGATCCGCGAGACCGCCCTTGAGCAGGAGGCTCTGGAACACCTGCGGAGCGCGGCTCAAGCCGGCTCACTGGCGGCCATGAAAGCCGCCGAGCGGACGCTGACCGTGAGCACGGCGGCTCCCGAGCTTCGCTCGCGCGTGTTCGAGCTGGGCGCGGCGCTGTACCAAAGCGTGGGCATGCAGCTCAGCGTCAAGCTGTATCAGGGCGCGGGCTGGGAGCGCGGCGTGACGCTGGACACGGTCGATGAGCCGCTCAACAACCGGCGCTGGCTGCTGGCGCAGTTCGCCCGCGTCCGCGGCCTGGCCGACGAGGAAGAGCGGGTGCGCAGCATTCAACGACTGCTGGATTGGGCCAATCCCGGCCCCGGCGGCTTCTACGACGACATCGGAAACCCCGCCGCGCAGCCTCATCTGGTTCCCAACGGGGACCTGAGCCAGCAGAGCTTCTGGGACCCGCACGATGGCCCGCTTTCCTGGTTCGATCACGCCACCTCGTGGCGCGGGAAACCCATCCGGCTGCGCTACACCGGCCTCGACCCCGAGGCGCGATACAGAGTGCGGGTAGTCTACGCCGGTGAGAACATCTGCCAGGAGCAAGGCATCCGGCTGATGGCGAACGAGAGCATCGTTGTGCATCCCTACATGCGCCGGCCGCTGCCCGTGCGTCCGGTGGAGTTCGAGATTCCGCCCGAGGCCACGCGCTCGGGCGAGTTGACCCTTACCTGGGATCGGGAGCAGCCCCCCAGCGGCCGCATCCGCGGCGCCCAGGTGGCTGAAGTCTGGTTGATCCGCCGCTGACCGGCTTAGCGTGCGCTCTGCTCGGCGATCTGCTTGCGCAGGGCCGCTTCCGACCGGTCCAGATACGCGCGGTAGCCCTCGGGATCGACGAAGGGATTGCGGCTCGGATCGTTCGCCCTTGCCTCAATCTTCTTGTGCAGGCCGAAATCCCAACTGTGTCCGCCGAGGAAGATGTCGCAGGGGAGCGCGCGTAGCCTGGCGATGGAGGCTTCGAAGTCGCGGGCGATCCTGGGATACGCGGCGTTATCGACTAACCTGTAACCGGGAGCCGTCAGGCTGCACGGAATCACCACGCGGTAGGTGCGGTCGCCCTCCTTGACCGTCGCGCTCCAGGAGGTGCAACCTTTGGTGTGGCCGGGGGTGAAATGGGGCGTCAGCGCGGTCCCGCCCACACCGACCGGCTCGCCCTCGCGCAGCGGAGCATCCGGTTCGACGGGCGGGAAGGCGTACTTGTCGCCGAAGGCGAAGTCCCCTTTCCCGCCGCGCTTGAGCAGCGGCCACTCCATCGGGTTGGCCAGGAAGCGGGCCTTGGTCCGCGCCTTGACCTCGGCCGCGCCACCGATGTGATCGTAGTGGCCGTGGCTGGTCAGCAGCAGGCCGATATCTTCCAGGCGGAGACCGAGCGTTTTCAGGTTCGCCTCGATCCGCGGCACAGTTTCGCGGAAGCCGGTGTCGAGGAGAATGTGTCCCTCGGGTGTGGTCCACAGAAACGCAGAGACATCGGCGGCGCCGACGTAGTAGAGATTGCCGGCTACGCGGAACGGCGTGATGGGCCGGTTCCACCCGGCGTTGGCGGGCGGGAACGGCGGTTGCGCCAGAGCCCCGCAAGCCATCGAGATTAGTAGTGCGGTGGCACGTGTCATTTCAGAATCGGAATCCCAGGCCAACCCAGGCGCTGACGCCGGGAGCGTCGATGCCCGAGCCGTGTATGCGGTAATTCCGGTCGAGCAGGTTCTCCACCGCCGCATTCAGCCGCCAGCGTTCACCAAGCGGGTATCCGGTGCGCACGCCGACGGTGGCCCATCCGGCCGTGGAGAGATAGAGCGGAGCGCGCGAACTGTCGCCGGTGATGCGGACCCCGCTGACGACGGCGCCGATGGGCAACACGCGGTCCTGGATCTGGAGCAGCGTTTCGCCGGTGGGACGGAAAACGCCGGTGGCGGGATCGATGTAGGCCGCAACCCGGCTGCCGCGAAAGAAAGACGCGATGTCACTGCGCCGCAGCGACGCTCCGATGCGCTCGTCGTCGATGTCGCCGCCGCTGAGCCGGTCCTGCGCGCCGGTGGCGGCCACGGCCACCTCCACCCAGGGCCGCCGGCCCGCCGGGACATAGCGCAGCGAAATCGCTCCCATCTGGGGCGGCAGGCGGCGGATGTTGCGGTTTGGATCGAGGTCGCGGCCGAGGATGTAGCTGTAGTTCGCCTCCAGCGACAGCCGCGGCGTTAAGGTGTAGTGAGCCAGCGATTCGAGGCCGTAGTAGCGCGAGCGCCCGTCGTTGACGAACGCCTTGACGGCGCGGGGGTCCACCGCGGTCGCCACAGCCACAACGCCCTGCGCGCGCTGGGCCGCCGTGGGCGTCAGCGGCGTCACCGGCAGCCCGGCCAGTTCGGTGGGTACGGCGTTGGCCGGGAACAAGAGTGTGCGGCGCGCGATCGGGTCGGACATCTCGGCGTCGAATAACTGCACACGCGCATAGAGGCGCCGGGTATTCACCCGCGCGCCAAACTCGTAGTTCATCAGCGATTCGGCGCGGAGCGGGCGCAAGGACTCGCCCTTGGACAGCGCGCTTTCGCCCGAGTCGGCGCTGAGCAGCGCTCCCGCGCGAATAGCGTCGGCGGAGGGAATCTCGTAGCCGAGGTCGTTGAGGCCAAGCGCGCCGAGGTCATTCAAGTTAGGCGCGCGAAAGCCCCGGCTCACGACGCCGTGAATGGCAAGGGGACCGGCAATCTGCCAGCGCACCGACGACTGGAAGGTGAAATCGCGGAACCACTGCGACGATTCGGGGATGTTGAAGGTTCGATCCGCTCGCGTGGCGAATCGCACGCCGGTGTAGCGAACGCCGCCGCTGGCCCGCAGGCGCGGCGTCAGGTCGAGGTTGGCCTGGCCGAAAGCGGCGAGAGTCTGGTACTGGGATTGATCCGGATACAGCGGCCGGGGGCGGGTCACCGCCTGGGTGAGCGCGCTGGTCACCGAGCGCTCGCTCGAAACCCGCTCGTCGTAGATATCGCCGCCGAAGACCAGCAGAAGGCGGTTGGCGCGATGCACCGTGGCCTGTCCGGAGTAGCCCCACGAGTTCACGCGGCTCCAGTCGCGCGTGAGCGAGTCGGAGTAGAGCAGGTTCCGCCTGGCACTGCCGTCCACCTGGTTGTTGAGGGAGAAGGTGCCGGTGAGCGAGTCCAGCGGGCCGAGGCTCAACTTCTCGTAGCGGGCGTAGAACCAGTTGAGGATCTGCGGATCGAAGTCCGATTGCAGCCGCCCCAGTCCGCCCAGCAGATCCTTGTAGGCGCGAACCTGGTCCTGCACGCCGCGCTGGTAATTGAAGGTGAGCAGATGATCGGAGCGCGGCCGCAGGGCCAGCTTGGTTTCCAGGCCCCACTGGCGAAAGCCGCTGTCCTGCAAGCGGCCGCCAACCAGGTCGCGGACCGCATCGAGCGACATCCCGAAATAGCGGTGGAAGACGTTGCGGGAATCGTAGCCGCCGCCGGCGCGGAGGTCGTTGTGCTTCCGCCCGGAAGCGCCGATCAGCCAGAAGACCTTTTCGTTGGCCACCGAGAACCTGCCGTTGCCGATGCCGGACAGATCCGCGGAGGCGCCCGCCAGGAACAGATCGCCGTGCTTCGTCCAGCGGGCGCCGCCGGCGGCGAACTCCGCCGGCGCCGTGATCACGTTGATGGCGCCGCCGAGGGAATCGCTGCCATACTGCACGCCGGTGGGTCCGAGCAACGCCTCGACTCGCTGCGCCTGGTGCGGCTCAACAAAGGCCAGGTACTGGTTGGGACCCGAGCGGAAGGTCGAGTTGTTGAATCGGATGCCGTCAAGGAGGTTAAGCACCTGGTAGCCGGTCATCCCGCGCAGGAACGGCGATACCTGGCCGAAGGTGCTCTGCTGCACCAGCACGCCCGGCTCGGCGGCGAGCGCTTCGCCCAGGGTGGACATGGGCTTCCGGCGGATATCGTCCCGGTCTTTGGTGAAAGCGATCTGGGCCGACGACTCGCCCTGTTCGGCCACACCGCGCGTCGCGCTCACCGTGACCCGATTGTAGACGGAGCGAGGCTGCAAGTCCACGCGGATCTCGGTATCGGCATCGGAGGCGGAGACGTAGACCACCAGCTCGCGCGAATCCAGTCCCGCGCCCGTCACACGAACGTCATGGTAGCCGAGACTCGCCGCGGCCCAACGGAACCGCCCGGCCCCGTCCGTCCGCGATGACCAGACAATCGTTCCCCGCATGTTCCGGATCTCGACCTCGGCGGAGGGGACGGCGGCACCCGAGACATCGGCCACCAGACCGGACAAACCGGCCCGCGCCGGACCTCCAAACGCCAGGCACAACAGTGCGGTAACTGCCAGAAGACGACTATTCATCACCTTCGTCACAGGGTAACAGGAAAGCTTTGCAGAGAAACGAAGCGGAGCAAATGGCGGGGACGACGGGGTTCGAACCCGCGACCTCCGACGTGACAGGCCGGCGTTCTAACCAAACTGAACTACGTCCCCTTGGGTACTGCTACGTCGTACCCACATGGTAGCATGGGCGCGGATTGAACACAAACCGCAGGGAAGTAGCGGTTTAGGATGGCGCGGAAATCGAGTCCCGCTTTCGCCAGGGCGGCGGCGCCCTGTTGGCAGAGACCGACTCCGTGGCCCGCTCCACGGCCGGTGAGCACTACGGAATCGCCTTCGCGCGAGAGATCGTAGTTGTTCCCCGGCAGCGCCTTCCAGCCGAGACGGCGGACGATGGACAGGCGCACGGTCTCCGAGTGCGGCCGCGCGGCCAGCCGGGCCGCATCGTCGCTCGAGAAACGGGCGGTCCATCTGGCGGCGTCTCGCTGACAGGCTTGACACTCGACGGCGAAGAATGGATAGTCCTGCGTGGGGAGGCCGATCTCGGCGAGGGTTCGTGTGCGCCCGCCGCAGGCGGCCGAGTAAAGCGCGCCCACGATCTTCCCCTGCCAGGTGAGAATGAGCCCCGCGGTTTGAACGACAGGGGCCTGGTCGGCCGCCGCATCGCGCAGGAACTGGCAGTGCGTGGTGTCGCAGAAATCGTATCTCCCATGGCGCCCCCGCGTGGCGCGATAGAAGGACCGCGCCACAACAGCCTGCGCTTTCTGCGCCTCCAGCGGGGCGCCCGGCGGGCTTTCGGCGGCGACCACGGCGGCCACCGCGGTTTCCAGGTCCATCGTGACGACGGCTTCCAAGGCGACCGCGCGCGAGGCGATCTCGAGCGTGCCGCGGAAACGGCGCTCGATGCGGCCGGGCACGCTCAGGATGAACCCGGCGGCACCGCCGTCGCGGGCCGAAACGCGTGCGTGGCGAACCGGGATCAACTCGCGACGCAGGAAGCAGTCCATCGCATCGCCCACGCGCCGGAAGGCGGCGTGGCGCGCTCCCTCAAGAAACGACTCGCGCCCATCGATCTCAACCCGCAGCACGGCGCCCGGAGCCGGCTTCACCACCAGCCGCTGCGGTTGGAACAGCGAGAAGACGCCGACCCGGATCGTCTCCCCGCCCCAGGCCGAGGCCGCCGCCAGAAACAACGCCAGCCGCCTCATCGCATCACCAGGAGGAGTTCGCCTACCCGGCGGGCCGATTCGGACCCAGGCGCGCCGTGCAGCCGCAGCAACAGCCCGAACCGCGGCTTCGGAGCGGGAAACAGCACGAGGGTGAATCCATCGCCGGGCGCGCGCGGGCGGTGCGTGCAGGGCGCCGTGCCGGTTTTGGCCAGCGCCCCGCCGCCGATCGCTTTGGCCGTGCCGTGAGCGGCGGAAGCCGCCAAGCCGCGTAGTACATCGTCCACGCCCGGCTCGCCCTCGCGCCGCGCCATCTCCGCGTAGGCGCGCAGGAGTTTCAAGGGCGCGATTCTCCAGCCATCCGAGCGGCCGATCAGCGATGCGCCGGCGGGCGGCGGCTCGATCCCGTACCGGGCCGCGATGGCGCTCACGTCGCCGGCCGCGGTCAGGCGCGCCAACTGATCGAAATAGGAGTTGCAAGACTGCGCCAGTGCCTCCACCAGCCCCAGCTTGCCGTGACCGCGCGGCAGCCAACAACCAGCGGTACATTCGAACTCCGGGAAGCGGAACGAATGCGCGGCACCGTAGGCCAGCGCCGTGAACGGCTTGACCAGAGATCCAACGGGGACGGGCCGTTCGGGCGCCGGCCAGCGCGATCCGATGACGCGGCCGGAGGAGGCTTCCAACAGGATCCACGAGACCTCGCCGTCGCGGAAGCGGCTCTCCAGCAGGCTGAGCAGGGTCTGCTCGTCGAGGGTCTGCGCCGCCAGCAGAGCCGCCGCCAGAATCATCGCGACAGCCGGTAGACGACGGTTTGGGTCTCCACCGCGCCCGCCTCGCGCGCGCGGATCGAGACCGAGTCGACGCGCCCGAGGGTCTGGCCCAAGCCGGCCAGGTTCTCGGAGAAGAACAACGGCTGGCGCGGCGAATCGGGCGAGGGCGGCTCCTCGGGAAGCGACAGGTGGTCGATCATGCGCATCATGCGCGTGAAGTTGGCCAGCTCGCGGCCGTGCCGGTACTCGGCAGCGTAGATCGCCTCATCCTTCGGAGGCGGCGCGGCCAGCCGCGCCATCACCGGAACCAGGCCTTCCGCCGATGTGCCCACCAACAGTAGCCGGCCGCGGGTTGCCACGGCCACGCGGGCCAGCCCCCCGGTCTCGAAGACGGACTCCGCGCCTGCCTTGCGTTCCTGCCACTCCAGACCAAGGCCTGAGACGGAATAGAGGCCTTCCACCGCGCCAGAGAGCGAGGCGCGCACGGCCTCCGCGGGCCAGTCGGCGGCACCCTGGAGCGCCACGACAGTGTCGAAGCCCACAAACAGTTTGTCGCGGCCGGGCCGGCTCGACTGAACCAGCAGTACGGCTTCGACCTTGGCCTGCTCGATCAGCTTGCCGAGCGCCTCGGCGCGCAATTCGGGCTTGACGTCCCCAGGAGGAGCATCGTTGATGCGCGTATCGAAGTCGCCCTCGTCGACGGGGGCGCGCCCGGTCCGCAGGATGGGCGGCGCGGAATCGCGCTTCACTCCCAGGGCGGTGTCGGGCGCCAGAACCTTGCGCGAGATCAGCGACACCACGGTTTCCGCCGGCGGGACGGCCCAGGCCAGGACCAGACCGGCGCTGTCCGGCGCCAGGCGAAGAAGTTGCCCCAGCCGGCCGCCGCGCGCGGCGGCCGGCTGCGCGCGCACCAGCCGGCGCTCCTCGCGGTATTCGCGCGCGCCGCGCTGGAGGTCCACCAGCCCGGCCGCGTACTGGCGCAGATCCGTGATGTTGCGCTGGATCCAGTACGAACGGAAGTGCGGCGTGCGGGTCAGCGCCGGCAGGTTCAGGGCCATGCGCAACTCGCCCGCCACTCCCGCTCCGCGCACGGCACTCTGGAGCCACGCCTCCTCCCGGAGCGACGGC
>CAYOTD010000021.1:0-16251 GCA_964406685.1 uncultured Solibacteraceae bacterium
TCTTCCTCTGCTTTCTCGAGGGCCTGCCGGATAATCAGGCGAAGCGTCGCCCCCAGGCTGCGGTCCATGGCGCGCGCGAGCGATCGTAGGCGGTCGAGTTCGAGCATCGAGACGTACGCCTTGGCGGGCACGAGGGCGGTTGGTCTGCGGGCCGCGTTCACTACATGATCGTAGGCCGTGCGGGGGCGGGTGTCAACCGGACACGACGTCCCGGACCCGCGCGCGCGGAGAGCGCCAACTCGCCCAGGGGGTCCCCGCCGAGGTCGATGCGCTTGTGGCCGAGGCCGCAGGCCGTCATCCTGACCTCAGGGGCGCAAGTATCGTAGCGCTCGCGATCGTTCATCTCCCGTCGACCTCTCGCGATCGAAAGCGTTCGTGAATTTCCCCGCGCTCGGCGTACGCGCGCAGTTCGTCCTCAGACCATGTTGAGAAGTCGGGGGATTTGGGATCGCCTAGGGCGCACATCATCTCCCGTGCGGCCTGCTCTCCCGCCTCGCCGTCGATCTCCCGGGCGATCTGCAACAGCCTCTCCTCCGAAAGGCCGTCGTAGTAGCCGTTCTCGTATCGGCTGATCTTCGCCGGGTACGTTCCCGTGCGCCTCGCCACCTCCTGCTGCGTCATCCCCTTGCGGCATCGCAAGGCGCGCAGCATGCTACCGATCTCGTCCGCCAACCATCGGCGGTCAGGTGGATTTGCCGGGCAGTACGTCAGCGGGCACCGCTGGAACGTCGCCCGCAGGATGGGGCATATCTTACGCGTGCAGTTCATCGCTCCTCCTCCGTTCGCTCGCCCGCTGGGGTGTAGCTTGCCGACGGCGCCCGAGCGTCGACGGCTGCCCACGGGTCGGGCTCCGTCGCGAGGCAGCGGTCGCAGAGGCGCAGGCCGCTGCGCGTGTGGTCGTCGTCACACTGGGTGAACTCCACCTCCCCGCACGTCGAGCAGACGCTCGCCACGAGCATCGGCCGCCCGGGCGCCTGGTGCGCGTCGATGCCGCGGAGCAGGTTGCCCACCGCCGCGGTCGTTGCCTCAAGCGTGCGCATACAGCGGGACAGGATCTCCCAGCGCAGGGCGTCCGCCTGGCCGAGGACGTACGTCGTCCGGGCGCGACGGCGCCAGCGGTCGCGCTCGGCGCTGTACGCCGCCGCCTGCTGCGACATCCGATCCGCGCGATCACTCTCGGCCTCGGCGCGATCTGCTAGTGACGCCTTCTGCGCGATCGCCCGGCTCATCGCCTCTTCCGAGGCCGCCGGGTCGATCCCGAGCGCCTCGGCCAGGATCGCGCGGAGGCCATTGTCGGCGCGGTCGTTCGCGGCGGCGACGATGCGTCTGGCCGCGTCCACGACGTTCTCGCCATCCGCGCACCCAAAGGCCGCGCGCACCTCGTTCAGTACCGTGACCGCCTGCTGAAGCTCATCCCGTGCCGCATCCCGCTCCGCGAGGAGTTGTGCCGCGCTCGTCCCCGATTTCTGCGTCCTCTTTTCCATGTCACCCCTCCTGGCGCCATCCCGGCGGGACCTCCGCCGCGTAGCGCCGCTCCAGCGTCCAGTCGCCCACGCGCACCGTCACCGCGATCCCGGCCCGGGTCCGCGTCGCCCCGCAGGCCGTGCATGTGGCCACGAGCGCGAAGGGCGCGATGGCGATCGCCCACGGGAGAGGATCGTCGTCCTTGCGCGCCAGCGCCGCCTCGATCCCCTCCAGGGCCGCGAACTCGGCCGCCGTGAGCGACGGCTTCGGTATCTCCTCGAACGTGCACTCGCCATCGGTGTGTGGCGCGATGAGCGGTATGCGACATGGCGACCCGTGCGGCACGTCGCCGCGCAGGAGCCGGGTGAACCGGTCCCAGCGCGCCAGAGGGGCCAGGGCCGCGTCGAGGAGAATCTCGCGCTGCTCGTCGTCGGGCATCAGGCCGCGCTCGAAGCGGCGCAGGTCGGCGGTCCGATCCGGGATCGCGGCGAGGATCGCGTGGATGGCACTCCAGCGGATCGAGTCCGGCTTCTCCACGACGGGCGGCGCGTCGTCGTGTAGCACCTCGTCGCCGGGCGGAACGACCGGGGTGCCCGGTACTACCCGGTGCGCCCGCGTTGCCACCCACTCGCACCCCGGGCGGTGCGCCGCCGCGATCCGCGCCCACGCCGCGTCATCGCCCACCGGCGGGTTGCGCTCGGGCCACGCCGCCGGGTCGTCGCTCGCCGGGCTGTCCCCGATGCATGTGCCGCAGTACGCGCAGGCGTGGCGCACCTTGTCGCGGGCATCACGAAGCGCGTAGCTCAGATACATTTCGTATCTAGCACGGCGTTCCGGCCATGCGTCGTCTATGTAATCTTCCACCGCACATCCGATATCGGCGTCCTCGACATCTTCCAGTGGTACAGCGCGGTACGCCGCGACGCGCGCCAGAAAATGCTCTGGCGTGTCGTCGGCCGCCCAGAATTTCCAAACCTCCTGTGCGTGCCCGATCGGCTGCTGCACCCCGTCCACCCAGTGTGTCGTCCGCATAGTCTCTCCTTGCTGCGACGGGTCGGCCCGTCCACCTCGTCGAGAACTCTACCACGGCAATTGCGGATGTCAAGCTATTTAATCGTCGCGTCCTAGCGCCAGGGCTTGGAGCGCCCGCCGGTCCGCCGCCGCCGCGCGCTGGGCCGCCGCATCGGCCCGTGCCCGCGCCCGCCCCAGCTCCGCGACCACGTCGCCCTCGGGCCGCAGCAGGCGATCCCGGCAGTAGTCCGACACTGTGAGCCGCGCCGCCGCGGCCCGCGCGAATAGCTCCGCCTTCTCCGCCGGGCTCAGGCGCACGATGATCTGGGCCGTCTTCACGCGCGGTCGTGTTACTACCCCTGTCATTACGTCGTCTCCCTGTCCGCCCCCGCCCACACCGCGTCCGGCACCTGCCCGCGCAGCCGCTCCACCGCCGCTCGGGGCAACCGCCACACACCCTGCTGCCCGCGCACCGTCACCGGCCGGGCGATCGCCATGCGCAGCGTCAGCCGCCACCGCCAGCACCCTGGGCGCCCCCACGGCGGCGTCCCGTCCATGCCCTGCCCCGCGTACTGCGCCACCGCCACGACGGCCCCGCGCACGGCCTTCCGGTCGTCGTAGACGTGCCGCACGCCGTGCTTCTCCACCGCCACGACGCCCTCCCCGAGCACTGTCACCGCCCATCCGGCCCCCGCGAGGTCGGCGATCCACGCCGTGAGGTCGACGGGCGTGAGCCCGCGCACGCCGGCATGGACCGCCACCCACTCGCCGTGGGCGAACGGCGCGCGCCAGGTGCGGTTCTCGAGGTTTTTGTCCAGCACGGCCACGGACCAGGCGTGCCAGGGGTAGACCGTAAACGCCCTCATGCGCCTTCCCCCGCCGCCCGCAGCAGGTCGGCCTTGAACAGGTACGGGTGCTCCCCGAGAATTTCGCGCGCGATGTGGAGGAACCGTTGCCAGTCGATCTCCTTCGCCCGAGTACAATGGTTCCAGTGCCCAACGCGGATCTCGCCGACGTGGTCGCGGAGCACCTCGATCGCGTTGAGCGCGCCATCCGCATCGACCACGGGCTCCACGCTCGCCCAGGTACGGACGCCCTCCCGCCGCGCCACGGACAGGGCCTCGAGCCGATCCTGTATCGGCGGAGCGCCGGGTTCCCACTGCTCGCGCAGGCGCTCGTCCAGAAAGCAGACCGTCGTGCCGATCCGCCAGTCGTTCCGCCTGAACATAGATGCGAGCGGCAAAAGAGCCTTCGGGTTCTTCGTCAGCACCGTGATGCTGAGGCCGAAGCACTCCGCGATCGGTAGCGCGCGCTCGAGCATCTCCACCTGCGCTGGCGTGCCGCACGGGTCCGTCGCGAACGAGAACAGGATCTCCCTCGGGTCGCCCGCCAGGCGCGCGGCATCGCGCTCGAACCGCGCGAGCGCGTCCGCCTTCGGCCGCACCTCGCCCCACGCCGCCGGGTCGCGCCGGAACTGGCCCGGTCCGTAGCAATATGTGCACCCATGGACGCATCCGACCGCTAGGTTGCACGCCAGCGGCGCGTACTCCCGCGCCCGGCCCTGGGGCTCGTAGATGATGGGGGCCTTCGTCATCGTTCGATCCTTTCCGCTAGAATTCGCCAGGCGAATGCGGCTACACTTGGAATCTGTCCGTTCCCAATGATGCGCATACGGTCCATCCTATGGGGAACCCCATCATCCATTCCCAATAGCTCGGTCCGATGGACTTCCCATAGGTTACCAGCCGGAGCAGCCGATGGTTGGGCCATTTCTGCATCGATTGGCACGCAAAGTTTGCCGTCGCTGTTGGAGTGGGCAACCAACCAGAACCGCCGACGGTCGTGGATAGCGCTTGGAGCCATGTGGGCGGGGGATACTTCCGAAGCTGATACCACATAACCGCGCGAAATGAGATCTTCTGCGGCGCGCTGGATTGGGGCGCGCTGAACGTTCTCAGCGAAAACGTAAGTTGGGTCCACCTCGCCGACAATACGGAGCATCTCGGGCCATAAATCAACCGCTGTCCGACGCCCGCGACTGGCGCTCGAGAACGGTTGGCATGGGAACCCGCCGGAGATGACGTCGACGCATCCGCGCCAGGGCCTCCCGTCGAAGGTGGTGACGTCGTCCCAGATAGGGAAGCGCGGTAGGCATCCATCCATCTGGCGTCGGAACAACACCTCGCGACAGAATGGGTCGATTTCAACGGCGCACACGGTGTGCCATCCGAGCAGATGCCCTCCGAGAATTCCGCCGCCAGCTCCGGCAAAAAGTGCCAGCTCACGCATTACCTCCTCCGCGCGCGTACCGTCGTAACGAGATCCGCGATGAGCGCCAGGAGGAACCCCGGCCAGGCGACCACGATCGACATCAGCCCGAGGGGGCTGCACGGCCCGAGGGCGACGCCCGTGCGCCGCGCCTCCCGCCGAGCGAGCAGTTCCCCGCCCACCAGCACGATGCCGCCGATCGCCAGGTACACCAACGCTACCATCCCCGCCGTCATGCTCGCTCCTTCCGCCGCTGCGCTTCGGCCTCGGCCGCCTGGAGGATCACCGCGATCGCCTCCGTCGCCCCGGGGCAGACCTCGACGCGATCCCCGCACGCGCGCAGGTAGGCGATCCACGCGTCCTGCGCGTCGCTGGTCCGACCGCCCTTGCGGCGCTTCATCTCGATGCGCAGGTGCAGCGCCGGGACGTGCAGGTCGGGCACGCCCGCGCTCACGCCCTCGGCCGCCATGATTGCCGCCGTGCGCTTGCCGCGAAACCCGCCGTTGGGCACGGCGTAGATCGCCGGACGCTGCACCCCGGTGGTCGGGTCCGGCGGCAGCCGCAGCCACGGCCAGCGGCGGCAGGCGTAGTCCCCGAACCACCGCACCACGGCCACCTGCTCCGCGTGCTCGTAGGGCGGCGCCAGGGCCGCTACAGGTCGCCCGCGTCCAGCCATCGCGCCTCCTCGTAGATCACCTCGACTACCGCGCGCAACCGCTCCCACGCGGCGTCCGCCGCGGGTCCCGGCTCGTGGCGCTCCGTCGGCTGCCCGCAGTCGTCGAACGCCACCACCCGCCCGGCCGGCGAGCGGTACGCCACCCGCGCGCGCCCCGGCATCATCGCCCCGCCAGCGCGGCCCGAGCCCGGCGCTCGGCCTCCACCGGGGTCGCGGCCACGAAGCGCGCCCGGCGCCCGCAGCGCGTGCAGGCCGCCTCCGCGTCGAAGACCGTGCCCCCGCCGTCCGGCGCCCCGTGGCGGTTGGTCACCGCGACCGTACCGCCGCACGCGCATCGACCCGTACGCTGTTTCGCCATGATGTTACCCCTCGGCGGCGCGGGCCCGCCGTCCCGCTTGAACTGCTACGCCGCCCGCCGCCGGAGCGCCGCCAGCTCCGCCGCCTGGCGCTCCACGAGCGCCACGAGGTCCGCCTCGCGCTCGTTCTGGATCCGGATCTTCCGCGCCTGGAGCTCGAGCAGCTCCCGGAGCGCGCGCTCGCCCTGCCCCGGCGTCACCCCCACGGGGGGCGCGCGCCGCGTGTCCCACTGTGCCGTGCACGTCGTCGAGGTCATGGTTCCACTCCCGGTTGTGCGCGGATGTCCGCGCCGTCTACGGGAGTGGTAACACATCGCCGTTGTCGCTGTCAAGGTCTGTTATTGCCGGTGTATCACTTTTTCTCGGCGGTCGGTTGCGGTGGGGGCGCGGCGGGCGTGGCGGCTGCTCGCCGTCCGCGGGCTCCCACCCACCCGCGCAGGCCACCGACGAGCTGCGTGCCGCGGCCAGCTCCCGCGCCGTCGCTGCCTCGCTGCCGACCGCCCGGAACTGCCCACCCCCGGCGACGCGGTCCACCGGCCCCCGCGAGCAGGCGCGGCACAGGGCGTGCCCCGCGACCTCGAGGACGGGCGCGCGGTCGCACCCGGGCGTAGCGCACCGGCACAGGCCGCCCCCGAGGAGCGGCGCCGTCGGCACGTAGACGTAGCGCGGCTTGATGTCCGGGCCGGTGGCGTGCCCGTAGGTGCGCACGCGGAACACGCGCCCGTCCGCGCAGAGCGCCGCCAGGGCCTGCCCGAGCAGGGTGCGGCCGACCTCCACGTGCGCCCGCACGTCGTTGGGCGTGGCGCCCCGGCGCTCGGCCACGGCCACGGCCACGATCGCCGCGTACACGCGCCCCACGGCAGCGGGGAGGCTATCGGCCATCGCCGCACCCGCACCCGCCCAGCGCGTCGAGCAGGCCGCCCAGCGCCACCGGGGCGCGCCTCCCGCCCGCCGCGTCGATGTCGTCCGGATCGCTGCCGAAGGGCGCGAAGGCGATGCCCCGGAACGCCCCGAACGCCAGGGCCGCCCACGCGGCCTCCTGCGCCGCGCGCCCGGGCACGGGCCACCACCCTCGGCCCCCACACGCGGGGCACGGCGGGGGGGCGCCTACGAGCGCCACAAGCGCCGCCTGGATGGTCTCGTAGGCCGGGCTCGCCCCGTGGGCGGCTCGGAAGCAGCGGAGGTGGAGCGCCCCGCCAAGGGTGCGCCGGGCGACGGCCCGCCCCTCGCAGAGCGCGACCGCGCCCGGGCGCGGGGGGATCGCGGAGGCGTCGGCCCGTGCGATGGCCAGGAGCAGCGAGCGGACGGCCGCGGGCGCGAGAACGTCCTCCATGCCGCCCATGCTAGAAGATTTCCGCGTCGGTGGCAAGTTTGGACGGATCGGTGGGCGCCCAGGCCGCGATGGCGCGGGCCGCGATGAACCGCGCGGACGCCAGATCCTCAGCGGCACCCACCTCCGCCAGCGCCTCGAGCGCCCCGGCCTGCGCGTTGGCCCGCCGCCGCGTGGCCCAGGCGAGCAGCCACGCCTCGGCGCCCACGGCGTCGCGGCCGTCGTACCCGGCCAGCCACGCCACCAGCTCCTCGCGCGCGCAGCCGTCGACGGCCTCGTCTGTTTGCTGCGCTTCGAGAAATCCCACGTAGCCCTCGAGCGACGCCAGGGCATCCCGGATGTATGCCGCAACCAGCTCGTGCTGCCCGTCGCGTTGCAGCGCGCGCAGCTTGCGCCCGGCGTATGGCGAGGAATGGCACCCGCGGCAGAGGCGCACCACGAGCGCATCGGACGGCTTCAGGGCTAGCCCGCCGTCGTCGCCGAAGTGATGCAGTTCCGCCCAGAGCGCGCGCCCGCACGCGACGCATGGATCCCCGCTTCGGTGGGCGTGCACCCAGGCCAGGAAGTCCTTCGATCGGTACGGCATGCGGTCCACCTCACAACTGCGGCGGCCGCGACGCCCGAGGAAGCCCGGGAGGGGTGAGGTGGACGCCGAAGTGGGACAGCCCGTTGTCGCGTCCTCGCATGCGAGATCGCCGGACCGAACTTCGGAGGCGCGCCCTCGCGAGCTTCCGCGGGCGCCGCGGCGCCCTGGGGCAACCCTAGGAACTTGCGGCGGCCGTGTCAACCACCTTCGTGCCGTCGGCGCGCTCCACGCGCGGATCGAACAGGATGCCGAACTCGAGGAGCGTCGCGAGGTGCCGCATCGGCAGCGGTAGCGTCCCCTCGCTGGCGTCGGGGTCCGCGTCGGGAGCCGTGGCCGCCGCCCAGCCGCGCAGCACGCGCGCGGCGTCCATGCGGTACAGATCCACGGTCAACTCCTGGGCGCGCGCCTCGCGGTCGGCGGCGGTGTACGCCTCCTCGTCGGCCCGCGCCTGCGCCCAGCGATCCTCCGCGCGGAGGTCCGCCCAGACGCGGTTGAACTCCGCAGCGGGCATGCCGAGGTGCTTGCCGAGCAGCTCCTGCCGCGCGTCTTCGAGCGCGCGCATGTCTTCGGTGACGCGCTTCCGTTGCGGGACAAAATAGAACTTCTCGAGTTCGCTGCGCAGCGTCGCCGTCGCGTGGCTGAGTCCCATGCCCAGCGCGATGTCGCGCACGTCCGAGCACCCGTAGTCCCCGACCTCGCGCGTCGCGCCGGCCACCACCTCGGCCCGGCGATCCCCCTCCAGGCACCCACGCAGGCGCAGCCAGTCTTCCACCGTCCGTTTCACGTGCATGCGACACCTCCTCGCGCCAAGAGTAGAACGCGCGGCAGGATAGGGCAACTAGGATTCGATCCCGTTTGCAACAAGCGCAGAACGGTGGTTGTTCGCCAGATCTTTGATCGCGTTGATGGCCGTGATGGCCGCGTTGAACTCCGCAGAATCAGCAAACCCGTAACCGCCGCTCGTCGCGGTTCCGGAGACCGCGCCGGCCGCTCCGCCGCTCGCATAAGCCGTCTGCGGGGTCGCTCCGTTGCAACCAAATCCTGTTGAGCAACGAAAATTTCCGGTAACGTCGAGAGCGTATGCAGGATCGATCCGACAGATTCCCACACGATCCCCGAAAACATGCTTCGTCCCGTCCTCGCACCATATATGTATAGCCGCTTTATCGGCTGTTCCTCCGCGATCCGCCACCCAGAACCCCGCCGCATCGGCTGGATAGACGGCGCTGGGCGCCGTGCCCGCCGCAATACCCACGTTGTTCGTCGCACTCGTCCCGTACGCGCCAGTGATCGTGCCAAAATTCCCTCGCAGCACCGTCTGTGTGACAGAGGTATTGCCCAGCGTCGCTGTATTGCTACCAGAGCCAATCGCGGCGTAACCGATAACTATCTCGTTCGTGTTTCCGTCAGCTCCGGCCCGAGTATCAGCACCTAAATAAACAGAATAAGTTGATGCTTGATTGGCGCTAGTCCCCGATCCGTAATAACGACCGGAACCCTCCCCTGAAGCACTGTTGTAACTGCCCGTCGTATTGGCCGCGAGCGCGAAGTACCCCATCGCGCTGTTGTAACTGCCCGTCGTGTTGGCCGTGAGCGCTGCGTACCCCATCGCACTGTTCTGGCCGCCCGTCGTGTTAAGTACGCCGCTCCCAACCCCAACAAACAGATTGTAGAGTGCATCGTCCGTCGTCACCGAGCACAACCCGCTACGCGCGCTGCCACTGTCCATCGTAGCTATCGTGTATACAGATGCCGCCGTGATCAATTTGAGCGAAACCGATGTAATCGATCCGACAAAAGTGCTCGTCGGAGTGAGAGTCAGCGTCGATGATGCGGCCCCGGCCTTAAACGAGTACGTGTATGTCGTCGCCGATGTAAGTGTAAACGACTCGCTACCAGTCGACGACGTCAACGTGGCTGTAAGCGTGCCCGCCGTGTAGGCAGAGAGAGTGATCACAAACTGGTAGTGCTGCCCGCTCGTCGTCGCAATAGTCTGGGTGAGCGTGCCAGTTGCACCTGCCGCATGATCCGCCGTCCCACCCGCTCCCCACGTCCAATTTCCATCGCCCGCAGTCCAATTGCTGAGATCTGAATCAAACGTGCTGTTGAGCAGCACCTCTGACCCGAGCGAGGCAGCCCCGCCGGACGCGGGCGCAACCGCGTTGATCGTGTCGCTCGGTGAGGCCGTACCGACACCGAGACGGCCAGTGACTGAAACGTAGGACGCCGCGCCCGCGTTGTTCGGCGCGATGGTCAGGATGCCAGTAGCCCCGACGGTAAAGGGCACGTAATGTGTTGCATCGTATGCCAGTCGGAGTTGTTCGGTTGTTGCGCAACTATGAAGTTGTGCCGACGCAGTAGTTACAGAGGCGTCACTTGTTACCAGGACTCCGCTTGCCCTTAATTTTAGAGCGTTTAATACAGATCCGCCGGAAGAATACGCGGCAATCTGAGTATATGTATTCCCTGTTGAGGCACCGAGTCCGATGATTACCTGGCTACCTGTAGTTGTATATACGTAATCTTTAGATTTTAAAGTATATGAAGAATAGAAACTATGTATGTATCCAGTTTCCGGCTTTATATGTAGGCCGGTATTTCCGGCTGTACCATTATTATCAGCAGCCCAAACTCCAACGATATCTGTAGCAGCTCCGGGAGCCGTCCCCTGGCCAACAGACAGTACATTTACAGCACTCGCGCCGAAACTAGTAGTGCCAAAACCAAATCCCGCCGACGAATAATACAACCCGCTATTCGCCAGCCCACTCGCGTCGCTCACGCGGTACGGCACATAACCGTCGGTGAGAGACGTCGCCTTGAGCGTGGTGCATTGTACCGTCGACGATGATGTGATCGCACCACAACCTAACGTTCCCATGCTGGAAACGTTGTTCGAATCATCAACGATGATCCCGCTACCCTGGATGCCGCGCGCCCCGCCGTCTCCGCGCACCAGCGCGTGGTCCGTGATGACGGCCGCGGCCGTGACGCCGTTCGTGCAGGCGGCCGCGGTCGCGGCGATGGTGCCCGTATACCCCTTGGTGACGGCGTCGTACGCGCCGACGGGGTCCGCCGCCCGGAGCTGCGTGCGCGCCCCGCCGTAGGCCGCGCGCACCTCGACGATCGTGCCGTCCGCCGCGACGGCCGGCCCGCCGCGACCCAGGTCGAACTCCGCCGCGAGGCCGCGGCACCCGTAGCGCGTCGCCTCGGCCATGGGCTAGGACGCCCGGCGCAGGTGGACGAGGATCACCGCCGCCCCGGCGGCCGATCCGTCCGCCACGTAGGTGGCCGTGATCTGCGTGTCGACGGAGTAGGTGTACCCGCAGTCGAAGGCGTAGACGCCGGTGGCCTTGAGGTTCACCTCGCCGACCGTCGCCAGGCGGTCCGCATCGCCCGCGTCGCCGATGGTCAGCGTCGGGGCCGTCCCGTCGAACGCCTGCGTGACGATGACGACGCCGCCGAAGGCGATGGCGTCGGCGGGCGCGGCGGATCCGACGTTGAGCGGGGAGGCCGTGCCGAACGCGAGCGCCGCGCGCTCGCCCCACTCGTTCTTGGCGAACTCGCTGGCCAGCGGCCCGAGGTCGCGCCACACGCTGCCGTCCGCGTCCCAGACGTAGACGTGATCGCCCCAGAACTCCACGGCGCCGCCCGTCAGGTCGTCGGTGACCTTGATGGTCTGGCCATCGGCGGGGCCGACGTCCACCCACGCCGCGCCGTCGTCGTAGTACAGGTGGTTGACCGTGTAGGCGCCGCCGGTCGTCGTGCAGACGAACACGCGCCCGAGCGACCCCGCGGCCGGCGGGGCGCCGCCGTCGATCTGCCCCGTGACGCGCGTGTCGGCCCGCGTTTGCAGGTAGCGCAGCGTGACGACGTCGTCCTGCCCGACCGGGTCCGCCGCGCGCACCACGGCGAACGCGCTGTCGGCGTTGTTGCGCGCCTCGATGGCGCCGCTGTCGTCCGTGACGCGCGGCCCGCCCTTGCCGATCTCGACGCTGTCCGCGACCCCTGTCAGCCCGTATCGCTTGGATTCTGCCACGGTGCACCTCCGCCCGCCAGTCTACCACGGGAGGCGGGGGCGCGGCCAGGGTCAGGGCGTGATCGGCACGGCGTGAATGCGGTAGCGCAGCGTGGTGTTCTCGCCGACCGCCAGCTTGGTCAGGCGCAGCTCGGCGTTGGCGCCGGCGGTCGCCACGGCCCACGTAAGGCCGGCGATCTCGACGCCGTCGAAGGAGTAGTCGTCGTCCTCCAGGACGGGGCCAGCGCCCGCGTGCGAGATGCGCAGTTCGCCCGTGCGCGTGCGGTGGCTGACCTGAAGCTCCACCACGTACTCGACGATCCACGTGCGGTAGGTCGCCAGCGCCCCGAGCGTCACGGCGTCGGTGGCGTTGTCCAGGCCGTCCAGGCGCGTCCAGGCGACGAGGGCGTCGGCGTAGGCGCGCGTGGCGGCCGAGGCCGCCGTGGTGGGGGCCGCGAGGTTGAGGATCTCGAGGGCGGCGGCGTCGTTGCCCGACGCGAGCACGGCGGCCAGGGTCGGGGTGCCGGGCACGATGATGTACGCGAGGGCGTTCCACGCCGTGATCCCGTCGCCGCACTTGACCTTCAGCGTGTTGGTCTCGACGCCGAACTCGCCCTGGGCCAGCGTCGGGTTGGCCGCGGTCCAGTTGGCGGCCGTGTCGCGCCGCAGTTGGATGATGGATGCCATGCGCTACGCTCCTCCCCCGTCGAAGACCTGCGTGGGCAGGTAGGTGGCGTTCGCGAAGCCGCCGTCGACGTCCAGGTCCACGGGCGCCCACGAGGCGGTCGCGCCGTCCGTGGTCAGCCACTCGCCCGCATGCCCCGCCTGCGGAGGCAGGCCGCCGCCGCCCAGCCCGTGCGCGTCGAGCCACGCGGCCAGCCCCTCGATGACGGTCTCGAGGACGCCGGGCACGTTGGCCCAGGTCGCGCCCGAGAGCCACGTCTGGTCGGCGATCTCGATCTTGGTGCCCGGCGTGCCGAGCACGAGGTACACGGCGCGCCCGGTCTCGGGGTCGGCGCCGAAGTAGGCGTCCGCCGCCGCCTGCACGTCCGCGATGATGTCAGCCTTGGTCGTCATCGGCGTCCTCCATGCACCCACGGTGATAGGCGCGCCCCGCCGCGTCCACAACCGATACCCCGTGGATGACCAGGCCGCAAGCCCCGCACCGACCGTCGCCGGGCGCCCCGGCCGCGCGGATCACCGCCGCAGGGACGGCCCAGGGCTCGCCAAGCGGCACCTCGCGGCCGTCCGCCAGGCGCCCCACCATGCGGTGCACGGACAGCAGTGCCGGCGGCTCCCCGGGCGCTGCGTCCACCGCGATCGTCTGCCGGTGGTAGAGCACCTGCTCGATGGGCGTGGCCTCGCTCTCCACCACGCGCAGCGGGTACCATGGCGGCCCCGGGCTCTCGTAGGTGTCCCCGGGCGCCGCGTCCAGCGTGTACGCGTATGGCGCCGCCGGGTCGGCCAGGAGCGCGCAGATCGCGCGCTCGAGCGCGGCGCGGTCGCTCATCGGCGCGCCAGCGGGCTGCGCCCGGCGAGCACGCCCCCGCGGGCCACGGCCTTGCCGCGGGGAGCGGTTTTCGCGCCCTCGACGACGGCCAGGAAGCCCGTGGCGCCATTTTCCGTCGGGCGGGGCGACAGCGACCGCACCCGGCCGCCGCGCTCCTTGGCCCAGGCGCCCGCCGCCTGCCGGGCCGCTGCGACGCGCCGCGCCTCGTTGCCGCGCGGGTTGTCGAGCGCCGCGGTGAGGCGGGTCACCTCGCGGTAGCCGGGCGGCGGCTGCGTGCGGTCCAGGTGGGGCAGCGCCTCGGCGATGATGATCTCGATGGTTTCGGCCATGGAAACCTCCCGGCGCTCGTCAGAGCGCCTCGATGTGCGCAGCCAGGCGGAGGCGCAGCCGCGCCCCGCGGTAGACCGCGCAACTCTTGCCCGTCGCGTAGTAGGACAGCGCGCCCGCCACCGTGCCGCAGACCTCGTACGCGTGATTCAGCGTCGCGATGCCCGCGTCGAGCTGCGCGCGGGGCGTGGCGAGCGGCGGCCCCGTCCAGTTGTTGAGCTGCATCAGGCCGACCTCGCCGAGCTTGCCGCGCGACGCCGGGTTCCACGTGCTCTCGTAGCTCACGATCGCCGCGACGAGCGCCGGGTTGACGTTGCCCGCCTCGGCCGCCGCGACGACGTCCGGCACAAGGACCATGGCCTTCGCGCGCTTTTTCGGTGAGCAGGTGGCGAACCACTCGGCAACGAACCGCCCTAGCTGCTCCGTGCGCGCCTCGATCGTGCCGCTCCATTCGAACGCTACCACGGGCAGCGGGCGCTCACGCGCCGCCTCCGCATTCCACCCGACGGCGGTCAGGATGAGCGCGAGCACCGCGAGGACGACGGCCCAGAGCCAGATCGCCGCGCGACGGTCCTCCTCGCGTGCGGGCGTCTCTTCGATTCCCGCCCTCACGCGCCCACCGCCTGCATAACCTGCTCGAGCAGGTAGCGCCCGTCCGCATGGGCCGCGAAGTCGCGGTGCGCCACGATCCCTGATCCTGGCTTCGCGCTCCACCCGCGCGGCGGCTTGCGCCAGCCGGTGATCTGCGGCTTCTTCGCGCAAAGGGCCGCCGTCGGGAAGGCGGCTGGGATGTCGAGGAGGTCGCATAGCCAGGGCACGAGAGCGCAGACCACGGCCATCTGGCGCGCGGTCGGCGCCTGGTAGGTCGCCGGGGCGCCCTTGGGTACCCAGGTCCACCACGCCGCGGGCAGGACCGGCCCGCGCTCCCCGCTCGTCACCTCGGGGCGATAGGCGTTGACGACCTCGATACCGATGCTGATGCCGTTGGCCTGGCCCGCGTGCCAGCACACGTCGTGCGCGAGGTCGGCGTGGCAGGAGATCGTGCCATCCTTGTCGAGGATGAGGTGGACGCCGAGCCGCTTGGCCGCGAGCGTCGCCTTGCAGCCCGCCGCGGAGTTGCCCGCCGTCTCGTGCAGCACGCACGTCGTGAGCAGCGCCTTGCGTGGCCCCGCAGCGAGATAGGGCTCCTCGTCGTCGCGGTAGTTCGTCGCCGTACCCCCGGCCGCGAGCACGGCGTCCGGCAGGAACACGCTCTGCCGCCCGATGATGAGTGCGTTTGACTTGACCATACGTCCTCCTTCGCCCGGCCAGCGTACCACGCCCGGCCGGAGCTGTCACGGGCGGGGCTAGTCATCCTCCCACGCATCTGCCTGCTCGTCCTCCCACGACGGCCAGGGCAGCGCCCGCCCTAGCGCCTCCCATGTGACGGCATGTCTCCGCCCGTCTGGTCCGGTTCGGTACAGTCCGTCGTAGCCGCGTATCCGCAGATCGTCGAGCCACGCGCGCCAATCCTGCGCCTCGGAGTTTTCCGACGTGGCATCCTCCTCCAGATATTCCAATCGTTGCAGACGACTCATCAACTCGTGCCCCGGTGTCACGGCTGTGACGCGCGCGATGTTCACGCCCGCCTCCGCCATGGCCGCGTTCAGTTCGGCGGCGGTTATGTGCGCCGGGTCCGCCACTGAAACATCGATCGGCGCTCCACCATCCATTACCACCCTAATCGTCTCCATCTACTTCCTCCATTCTGCTAGGTCCACAGTTCCAGCTGCCGCGGCCCCCGCGCCGCGAACGCGCACCCGCCGCCAGCGGGCAGTCCCCGCACCGGGGCGCCGCGCCCAGCCGGCAGCGCGTCGCAGCTTGTCCACCTCCGCGCCAGCCCGCTGTATGGCAGCGTAGAGTTTAGGAGCGCACATGTCGGTGCGTCGATGCTCCTCCTCCCATAGCGCGTCGAACTCGTCCCAGGCGTCGGCCATGGGCGCCCACCACGGGAAGCGCGCGACGACGCGCGCGAGCTGCCCGCGCCACTCCGGCACGGCCTCGAAGAGCTTCCGACAGCGCCGATAGTCGTCTGGATCGTAGGGTCGATCTTCCCGTCCTGGTCGTAGGCCGCAAAAAAGCCGCTGCCGAAGAGCGTCTGAGGCGATCCCGTTGAAGATCGTTTCCGACGAGGTGCCGCGCTCCCCGCACGCCCACCAGCGCGCGGCGCGCTCCTCGACGTCGTCCGTGGCCGGATAGCTCGCCGGGATCTCCCCGCCGAACGCAACCTTGCCGGGGCCGGCGCCGCAGGTCGGACACCGCACCGCCTTCATTGCGGCTGTATCCACTTCGATTGGGCAGTCCATCACGATCTCCGCGTCAAAGACGTGCTCACATGCGTTGCACGTGCATCGCTGTTGCTGTACTCTCATCGCTCACCTCCTGTTAGAAACTCCGCCGCCAGCGCCCCGGCCGTCGCCAGATCCGGTCCCTCCAACGCACGCGCCTTCCGCCGGGCGCGCGCCGCCATCGCTTCGAACTCCGCCCGCTGCGCCGGGCTCATCTCGTCGTCACCCAGGACGGCCGCCCGCACCTCCTCGACGTGCGCGGGCTCCGGCCCCTGCGCCGGGATGCCCTGGATCTGCCGCGCAAACTCCGCCGCCAGCCGCCGGCACTCGGCCTCCTCCTCGGGCGTGCGCTCGGGGTCGGGCGGGACGACCTCCGCC
>CAYOTD010000022.1:0-16208 GCA_964406685.1 uncultured Solibacteraceae bacterium
CCCCGCGCGGGCGCCGACGCACGGGCGCTACATCGTGGCGCTGACCGGCACGAACTTCCGCGTGGCGCCCACCCCGCCGCCCGCCGCGTACGCGCGCGGGGCCGAGCAGGAGACGGTGGGCGTGTGGATCAACGGCATCCGGTGCGCCCACGCCTATGCCGCGGCGAGCACAACGGCCTACGCCGAGGTGCCCGAGTGGACGGGCACGCCGGGGACCGGATCGCGCCTGAACGCCGTGAGCGTGACCATCGCCAACCTCAACGACGCGGGCGCCGTCATCGCGGGCGAGACGGTCACGCTGGCCGCCGGCTTCGCGTACGAGGAGGCCAACCTCACGCTGGTCACGCCGTTCGAGCGCGTGCTCAAGGAGCTGCTCTACCAGCTGCGGCGGCACGTGCTGCGCAACACGCACTGGATCCGGTCGCGGGACTACGACGCGGACCCGGCGGCGCGCGCGGATGACCCCACGCGGGCGACCGTGCCGCGCCTGGACCTCGTCGGGCCGACGCTGGCGGCCGCTCCGGACTGGGGGCAGACGCGCGCGGACGCCGAGAGCACCGGGACCACGACCTGGCGGCGCCCGCAGCGGCAGCGCACGTACCACCTCGGGTGGACGCTGGACGCGTACTGCGCGGACGCCAACGCGGCCGAGCCGATCGCGCTGGCCGTCGCGGCGGAGCAGTTCTTCGTCCAGGTGCCGTACGTCACGATCCCAGCGGACCCGGCCGCGCCGAGCGGCACGCAGTGGCAGTACGAGCTGGCGGTCATCGACCCGCCGGCCTTCGACGTGGCGCCGCAGGGCGACGGGCTGCGGCACTTCTCGGTGAACTTCGAGCTGCGCGGCGTGGACCTCGGGCCGCAGGACCTGCAGGCCGTGGAGCAGGGGTGGACGGTGTACGACGCCGACGCGCCGACGGTGGCCGCGGTGCCCATCGCGGACCCGTAGCCGCGCGGCGTCAAGCTAGGCCGCGCGCGAGGGCGCGTGGTACGGTGGGATCGCAGAGCGCGGGATCGCGCGGGAGGTAGCACGCTATGTTGACCGGCCGAGCAAGGACCATCATCACCTGGAAGCAGGGGCAGCGGAACCCGACCAGCGTCTCGATCTCCGACGGCGGCGCCGTGGGCGTGTTCGAGCGCGGGCCGTTCACGCTAACCCCGATCACCTCCCCCGCCGAGTTCCAGCGCTACTTTGGGGGCGTGTTCAGCAGCGTGCACTGCAAGGTGCCGCAGCTCATCAAGGGCGCGTTCGACCTCGGTATGCGCACGCTGTACATCCAGCGCACGGCGCACTACACCGACCCGGCCAACCCGGCGACGCTGTCGGCCGCCAAGGCGTCGGTGGCGCTGCCCACCGCAGGCTTCGTCGCCACGCCGGCGTCGATCACGAGCACGGGCGCGCAGACCTACGCGCTCACGGACGGCGACGACCTCGATATCGACATCGGATCCGGCGCGGTCAACGTTGTGTTCGACGCGGGGCCGGCGCAGCGCGACTCGGCCCCGGGCGGCGGCTGGCCCATCGCGGATCAGGACGGCAAGACGATCACCGTCAAGATCAACCGCGGATCGACGCAGACGGTGCTATTCGCCGGGGCGACGACCACGGCGGCTGTGGTCGCCGCGCAGATGAACACGCAGCTCACCGGATGTCGCGTCTACGAGAGCGATGGAGAGGTGCGCATCGAGACGGACAGAGAGGGCCTCGGGGCGTATATCCAGGTGACTGGCGGAACGGCGAACGGCGCGATCGGATTTCCGACGCTGGAGATTTCCGGCACGTCTGCGGCGGGCATCGACGACATCCTCGCCGTGCGCAACGACGAGATCAAGGACGCGATCGAGGCGGTCGGCGGCCTCGCAGGCAACGTTACGGTCACGGATAACGGCACGACCTTCACCATCGCCACGGTGGCGACCGGGGCGGCCGCGGAGATCACCATCTCCGGCGGCACGGCGCGCACGCTCGTCGGGCTCGTGGACGGTACGACGCACTACGGCACGGATGCCGGGACGCTCACGGCGGGTACCCTGACAGGGAAGTACGAGGGCGCCTACGCGAACGCGTACACGCCGGTAGTTACGGCCGCCTCCAACGGGTCGGCCGACTACTTCAACATCGCGTTCCTCAAGGGCGGCATCGCGCAGGAGACGTTCGTGAACCTCTCGCCGGTGCCGACAAACGCGCGGTTCGCCGAGACAGTCATCAACGCCGACGGCACGGGGTCCACCCTGTTCACGTGGGCGGACGGCGGCCTGTACGGGACGTATACCGCCGCGCAGTCGATCCCGGCCATCGCGTCGCATACGGCCCCGAGCGGCGGGGACGACGGCACGACGCCGCTGGATGCGGACTTCGTGGGCGACCCGGCCGGCCACACGGGCCTCTACGGCCTCGATACGGCGCGCACGCTGCGCATGTTCACGGTGCCCGGCCGCGCCAGCGCGACCATCCACGCCGCGATCAACACCTACCGCGCGTACAGCGCGAACACGCTGGACCGCGAGATCTACGCGCTCCACCCGACGCCGAACACGAACATCGTCCCGACCGCGGCGGCCATGGAGACGTGGGCGACCAACTACACGTTCGGCACCGAGGAGAAGGCGTGCGCCCCGGCGTGGCCGCCGATCCTCATCGCCAACCCCAACACTACGGTGTTCGGCGACAGCGCGACGATCGAGGTTGACCCGGTGCTGTACAAGATGGCGCGGTTCTGCAACGTCGACGACAACCACCCCGACTCCACGTGGGCGTCGTGCGCGGGCGTCGACTGGGGTACGATCCCCAACTGCCTCGGCTACGCCGTGGCGGACACGGAGCTGACGCCCGGCTGGCGCGACCGCCTGGCGGACGTGAACGTCGAGTGCATCAACAAGGACGTCGGCACCGACTACTACTTCGACGGCGGCGACAACTGCAAGACGACCGGCGACTGGCCGCGGCAGTGGCACGTCCGCGCGGCCATCCGCACGGCCGAGACGATCAAGGCGTCGTGGATCTGGGTGAAGCACTCCAAGAACACGAGCGCCATGCGCACGGCGGCGGGCAAGCAGGCGCTGGCGTGGCTCGCGACGACGCCGCAGGCCGCGTACGAGGCCAGCACGGGGGCCGAGGACCCGACCATCCCGGCGGGGGCGCCGCTCTACTACGTGGACGTCTCCGACGCGCTCAACCCGATCGCCGTCCGCAAGGCGGGCGAGTTCCGCGCAGAGGTTGGCCTCGGCTACGTCGACGACGCGAAGTACACGACGATCACCATCACCCGCGCGACGGTCGCGGGCTGATAGGAGGGCACGATGGCCGCACCGAAGAAGTTCCACGACGCGCACTCCTGGCGGATCGAGGGCGCCGGGGGTGAGGAGATCACCTGGGCGATCACCGCCGGGCCGTTCAAGCTCACGCACTCGACGACCGAGGTGCCCGACGGCCGGGGCCGCCTGCGCGACCTGCCGAGCCTCGAGAAGATGGACCAGTTCGACGTCATGCTCTACGCGTCGGCGTCCAAGGCGCTGTACGACCGCTACCGGGTCGTGCGCAACGCGTCGACGGGCAAGGGCACCATCGAGACCGACGTCTTCGAGGACCTCGACTTCGTGCTGGAGGACCGCGACGGCAGCGACCTCGAGCGCATCCGCGTCTACAAGGCGGCGCCCATCGCGTACGCCATCGATACCCTGGACAAGAAGAAGACGGACAAGCTGGGTGAGACCATCACGTTCTGCGCCAGCTACTACGAGCGCGTCTAGGGGGCAACCTCCCTGAGGGGTGTCAGGGACAGGAGGACCCATGCTCAACACGACCACGATCCCGTTCGAGGCCACGCTGCCCGGCGGCGGCCGGGTGCTGGCGGTCACGCTGCGCCCGGCGACCATCGCCGAGCAGCTCGTCACGCGCAACAAGCTGTTGGAGGGCGACGCCTTCGGGGCGTTCACGGCGCACCTGGCGGCGTGCACCGTGGCCGTCGCCGACCCCGGGCGCTGGGCAGCCGCGCCCGGCAAGGACGGCAAACCACCCGCGTGCCCGCTGGACTGGGCGGCCGTGCCGTCGGGGCTGCGGCTCCAGGCGGCGATGCGGCTGCGCATCGGCAGCGACCCGGAGGGCCATAAGGTCGACGTAGAGATGATTGATCCGTGGGCTCGGCGCGAGGATCGCGTGTTCGTCGCGACGGTCGACATCCGCCCGATCGAGGAGGGCGGCGAGCTGGTGTGGTACGATCCCGAGGATCCGGAAGCCGTTGTCAACGCCATCGTCAGCGGGGATCCGATCCCCGTGACCGTCGGGCCGTACACCGTGCGCGTTCAGCCACCCAGCGGTGCGCAGGAGGGGCGCTTCGCCGCCGCCATCAAGGCGCTCGGTCGCAAGAGCCTCTCCGACGCCGAACTCCAGAAGGAGATCGAGATCCGAGCCAAGGTGATCTCGATCGCGAGCGTCGACGGGGAGCACCCGAACGACCTGCCGACCTGGGTCGGGGACCTAGACCCGAGCCTGTTCGCCGAGCTGGAGGCGGCACTCGACACCGTGCAGTGGGGCGTGGACCTCGCGTTCAGCGTCGAGGGGCCGTCGAAGCGTCCCGTGGCGGGCACCGTCCCTTTCGATGCGCTCCTCACCATGCGGCCGCAGAAGCCCGCCGAGGATCTCCGGGCGCGGCGGCGGGCGCGGGCGGAGGAGCGGCTGGCGCTGCGGCAGCCGGGATTGGGCACCTGATGTGGGCAGCGGCGCGCGCGGAGGCGGCCCTGGCGGAGCGCGTGCTCGCCTGGTCGCCTCTCGTTCCGCTGCTCGATGAGGATACCGCGCGCAACCTCGCGGTGCGGCTGGCGCACGGCGGGCCGTTCGGCGCGGGGATCGTGCCGCTGCGCGACGCCTACGCGCTGACGGAGCGCGAGGCCGTTGCGCTGGTGCAGGCCATGGCCGAGCGCGAGCAGGGCAACTTCGACGCGTTCGTTCAAGCGGTGCGCTTGGGCATGTGGGGCAAGGGCAACTGATGCGCACGATCTTCGACGTCATCGCGCGGGACGGGGCCAGCGGGCCGCTGGGCAAGGTCTCCGCGTCCATGCAGCGCATGGGGGCGTCGGCGCGGAGCGCGGGGCGCGACATCGACGACTCCGCCGCGAAGGAGCGCAAGCGGCAGCGCGCCCTCCAGTCGTCATCGATGAGCATGGTCGCCATCGGCGGGGGCCTGGCGCTCGCGGGCAGCGGGATCGCCCGGTCGCTCGACGAGGCGCGCAAGGTCTCGGGCGCCTTCGAGTACCAGCTCGCGGGCCTCAAGAGCGTCAGCAACGCCACGGCGGCCGAGATGCGCGCGTTCGAGACGGCGGCCAAGAAGGCCGGCGTCGAGACGCAGTACATGCCGGCCGAGGCGGCGGCGGCGCTCCAGACGCTCTCCCAGGCGGGCTTCAACGCCAAGCAGTCCATGGACCTCCTGCGCCCCTCGCTAGACCTAGCGGCCAGCTCCGCGGGCCAGCTCACGGTCGACATGGGGGCCAGCGTCATCCAGCAGGCGATCAAGGGCTTCGGCGTCCAGGTGCGCGATGCGGGCATGGCCACGGACCAGATGCTGAAGGCCGTGCAGATGTTCGCCATCGACGCGGGCGACCTGCCGCTCGGCCTGTCGAACGTCTCGCGCGGCGCGCAGCGCATGCGGCAGTCGTTCTCGGAGTCCATGATCACGTTCGGCCTCGTGCGCAACACCATCGCGCGCGTGGAGACCGCGGCTACGGCCACGGGTATCGCCATGGAGCGCATGGCGAACAAGGACGTCGGCGCCAAGATCAAGAGCGCCCTCGGCGTGGACGTCGCGGTCGGCGGAAAGTTCCGGTCGTACCTGGACATCATCGGCGACATGGTGCCGAAGCTGCAGCAGATGACGGAGACCAAGCGCGCCAACTTCTTCGAGCAGACGTTCGGCACCGAGGGCGCGCGCGGCATCCAGGCGATTTACGAGCAGCTCACCAACGGCATCCAGACGCAGGAGGGCGCGACGCTCCGCGGCGCTGATGCCATCGCATACATGCGGCAGCAGATGGGCGCGGCGCAGGGGACGGCCGCCAACTTCCGCGCGGCGCTTCTCGCGACGTCCGATGGGCTGGACATCTTGTGGAAGGGGTCCATCGCCACCGCGCAGACGTCCATCGGGCAGGCGTACGCGCGGATCGTCGACCCCATGAAGCGCACGGCGCTGGGCGCGCTCAACGCGTTCATCGAGGCGTTCGGCGAGGTGCCCGGCGTGGCGCAGCAGGCCACGGTCGGCCTGGTCGGCATGTCGGCGGCCGTGCTAAAGGTGGCAGGCGTGTCCGTCGCGGCAGTGGGCGCGCTGCGCCTGCTCGGCTTCGGCTTCAAGGACGTGATCCTCGGCATCGGCAAGACGCTGCTCCTGAGCGCGCCACTCATCGGCGTGCTCGGAGCGATCGGCGTGGGGTTCTACGGCCTCCACCGCGCCGCGCAGAAGAACATCGGCGGCGTGGGCGGCGCGTTCACAGGCATGTGGGACAAGGTCAAGCTGGCCTGGCGCGGCACGCTCGAGCTGGTCAGCGGCGCGGGGTTCAGCGAGGCCACCAAGAAGAGCCTCCAGGACGCGCAGAACAGCGGCGTGGCGAAGTTCCTGGTGTGGGTCACGGGGGCCATCGGGCGCGCCAAGGCGTTCTTCGGCGGCATGGTGGACGGCTTCGACGCCGGGCTGCAGCGCCTGGACGGCCCCATGCAGCGCTTCCGCGGCGTGCTGGAGTCGATCTTCGGCTTCGGCCGGGAGGGCGACCCGGCGGCCGAGATGCAGCGCTGGTCGACGGCGGGCGCGCGGCTGGGGGATCGCCTGGCGGACCTCTCCGCGTGGGTGCTGGACCTCGCGACGAACGGGCTGAAGACGCTCAAGAGCGCCTTCGAGGGCATCTCGCTTGCGGATGTCGAGCGCGGCCTGCGGGCCATCGTGACCGTCTTCGAGGCTATGGCGAGCGCCGTGCAGACCATCGCGGCCGGCATCCAGAAGGTCATGGACTTCAAGACCGCCTGGGGAGCGCTCGGGCTTTCTACGGCGGAGATGACGCCGCAGCAGATGCTCGCCACGACCAACCTGACGAGCGGTTCGGCGGCCCGCGCGGCGCTTGAGCAGCAGATGCAGAACCTGACCCAGATGCGGGAGATGGGCATCATCGATCGTGGGCAGTGGCGACGCAGCCTGGAGGCCGCGGCGCAGGGGCAGATCCTGACCGGCGAGGCGGCTGGGGACGTCGCCCGCTTCTCGCTCGGAGCTGGCAACGCGATGTCGGGCGGTGCGCTCTCCATGACCGGCAGCGGCCCGGGCGACTGGCTGCAATCGCAGGCGGCGGCGAACAAGCGCATCGGGGACAACATCGAGACGATGACGAAGGCCGTGAACGTCCTCGCGGAGCGTGGGTTCCGCGGGGCGTTCTACGTGGATGGGCAGCGGCTGGGCGAGGCCGTGGACGCCGCCGGGCAGAGCCGCCAGGAGGCCGATTACTACGAGTTCCCGCTGCAGACCGTGCCCATGAGCGTGTGGGGAGGCTAGCCGTGGCCGTGGCTGTCGACAACGATCGCACGACGCTCCAGAACACGGAGACGCTGGAGTACATCGCGTTTCCGCTGACGCCGCAGGTGGTCAGCACGTCGGTGGCCGTCAACTATAACGCCGTCAAGGGTGTCGGCGCACCGCAGGCGCGGCTCATCTACAGCGACACGGGCAACGAGACGACGGAGCTGTCGTTCCCGTACTACCGCGTGGGGCTGGCACACGGCGGCGGCCTGTCGGTGGAGCGCGCGACGCAAGCCATGAACTACCATCGCAACTTCGCGCGATCCCTGACGCTGCCCGGCACGCGCACCGACGGCCGGAGCCAGGGCGCCCCGGCGGTCTGCCTGCTCGTGGTGCCTGGCGTGCTGGCGTGGACGTGCCGCGTGACCAGCCTCAAGGTGGTCACGCGCGTGGGCGAGGACGGCGGCCTGCTCGAGCTGGGCCTGACGATCGGATTTACGGAGGAGTGGGCTGGCATGATGGCAGCCGAGGACATTCTGACGCTGGGATACGCCCGGGGGTGACGCATGGTGGACCGCCTCGTCGCGTACAGCCGCTTCCGCTCGTGCTTCGAGACCGTGGACGACGCGGGCGTGCTCTACACCGTGGACGACACGCCGTTCGCCTACCAGGCGCTCGCGGACAACGGCACCTACCAGGTCAAGGGCGGCGAGACGTGGCCGGAGATCGCGGACGCCGTCTACGCGGCGCTGCCATACGGCTGGCACCTGTGGTGGGTGATCATGGACTTCCAGCCGACGCCCTACCTGGACCCGACCGTGCCACCGACCGCGGGCACGGTGCTCGTCTACCCGAGCGCCGCCGTGGTGCAGGCCAAGATCCTGAGCGCCGCGCGGCGCAGGCTGGCGTAGCGTGGCCCGGGGCGGCATCGCGCTCCGCGTGGACCTCATCCAGGCGGACGAGGGCGACCGGCGCGTGGAGATCGCGGCCGACCAGCTCGCGGGCTGGGACTTCGAGGACCGCGACGTTGGTACCGACGTCGGCCGGCTGGCGCTGCACAACCACGACATGCGCTGGTACGACGAGGGGGCCTTCCGCGCCGGCCAGAAGCTTGAGGTGGCGTGGGGCTGGGCGGACGACCTGGGCGAGCCCCGGCGCCTCATCGTGAAGAAGCCCAGCTCCGGGGCGAACCCCGTGACCATCACGCTGCACGACGAGGGGGCGCTCCTGGACCTGACACCGCAGCGGCGCCTGTGGAGCGGGCGCACGGACAGCGGCATCGCGCGGGCTATCCTGGCGGAGCACGGGTACACGGGCCTGCTCTGCGATGTAGCGACCACGGCGGCTGTCCGCGAGGGCGTGACGCAGGTGGGCACGGACGCAGCGTTCCTGACGACGCTGGCGCGGCGCAACGGCTACCGCTGGTGGATCGATGCGGCCGGGGCGCACTGGGGGCCGCGGCCACTGGCGGCCGTGCCGTCCGCGGCCTTCGACTACCGCCACGACTTCGGCGTGCGCATCCTCGGGGAGCCGCAGATCGAGGCCAACCTGGCGAAGGACGTAGCCAAGATCCGCGTGGAGGCCATCGACCCGCGCACCCGGCAGCCCGTGAGCGCGACCGTCGGGGCGGCCGACGCGGACGACGCCTTCGTCACGCCGCTCGTGGCCCTGGGCAACGAGCAGGAGGTGGCGGATCCCGACAGCCCGGACGGCGCCCGCGCGGCCCGCGTCTCGCGCCTCCGCGTCGTGCATCTCGGCGCGGCCACGGCGGACGACGTGCGCGCGGCGGCCGACTGCCTGTACCGCGAGACGGCGCTGGCGCGCTACAAGATGCGCGTGGAGGTGCTCGGCGACCGCACGCTGGGCGCGAAGCAGCTCCACCACTGGACGTTCCCAAGCGAGAGCATGAGCGGCCTCTGGTACTGCCGGCGCGCCGCTACCAAGGTCGGCGCGGGCCAGTACACGATGACCCTCGAGTACGTCAAGGACGCGCTCGGCAAGCTGTTCCTCGAGCGGGCGCTGGGCGTCAACCGCTCGCGCAACCCGGCGCTCGACGAGAACGGGCAGCCGGTCGACACGACGGGGCTGAAGAAGGTGACGACCATCACGGAGGAGAACGGGCGCGAGTACCCGGCCTACCACTGGGTGGACGCCAAGGGCGAGTCCGTGGGGACGGCGCAGGTGATGACGACCGCCGAGTGGTCGGATCTGACCGCCGAGGACCGGGCGGCGTTGAAGACGGCAAGCGCGGGTGCGCTCGCGCTGCCGGGGCGGTGACGCATGGGCGCGCAGTGGGAGATCCCGTTCGTTGTGGAGGGCGTCGTCATCGCGCGCGAGGAGGTCGACCCCCAGCGCGGCCGCATCAAGGTGCGCATCCCCGGGCTCATGGACGAGTCCGCGTGGGCGTACCCGTCGGGGTGGGGCTGGCGCAACGGCCCGGTGCCGCCGCTGAACGCCGTGGTGGAGGTCTTCTTCCTGAACGGCGACCGCGACCAGCCGCGCTGGCGGGAGTCGCACGCGCGCACGGCGGAGCTGTTCGCGGAGTTCACCCACCCGGACGTCACGGTGTGCGGCGACAGCAAGCTGCGCATCATCCGCGACCCGCGCCCGGAGAACGATTATACGGCCGTGCGCGCCGTGGAACTGGTGAATGGCGTGGAGGACGTGCTCATCGAGCTGTTCATTTCGCACAAGGACCGCGCGCTGCGCATCTACAGCGCGAAGGGGATGAAGATCGAGAGCGAGGGCGAACTGGCGATCGAATCCGCGGGCGACGTGGACGTCCAGGGCCGCAAGGTGCTGCCCCGGAACAAGCCGATCGCGTAGGGAGGGACGACCGTGGCCCAGGCAACCGTGTGGCAGCCGATCAACGACCTGCTGTGCCCGGCGTTGACGCCGGTCAGCGGTATCGAGGACATCTGCTTCCCGGGCGGCCTCTGCCTATCGGCGCTGTTCGACCCGGGCAACTACCCGCGCGTGTCGGACCTCGTCATGGCGCAGCTCCAGCAGGTGGGGCCGGCCATGGCGCCGCTCAAGCCGTTCTTCGACGTGCTCGACACGGCGCTGGCGATCTTCCGGTGCATCGAGTCGATCCCCGACTGCATCACGCAGCTGGACCCGAGCGGGCTCATCAACTGCATCCCGGACCTCGCCGAGAAGATCAACCAGCTCCTGTCGTTGGTTCCGCAGCTCACGATCCCGCGCCTAGTCGCCGGGCTCATCCGCAACCTCGCGGCGTTCCTGCGGGCGTTCGCGGACGACCTGGCGTACCTCCAGGTGCGCCTCGCGCGCATCGCGCAGGCTGTGAGCCGGGCGGCCGACCTAAGCGACGTAACGTGGGGCGGCTTCCTGACGTGTGCGGAGGCCACGGTGCAGGACGAGCTCGACGCCCTGGCGATCGCGCTGCGCGGCATCGGGCGGATCATCCTGCTGGCGAACATCCTGCTGTCGCTCGTCGGCGGGGCGCCGGAGATCCCGTGCTTCGGCACCATGCTCCAGGACGCCGACGCGCTCGGGCCGGTCATCACGGCCATGCGGGCGCTGGCGACGCTCCTGGACCAGATCGCCGCGCTGATCCCGGACCCGCAGTACGCGATTACGGCGGCGCTGAAAGGGACGGTGTGCTGATGGCGACCAGCGACGACGATCTCCGGTACGGTGTGGGGCTGGCGATGCCCTTCGGGTGGGGGGCGAGCGACCTGCGGCAGGCGGCGGGCACGCGCCTCCTCGAGATGGACCTCGCGCTAACGGTGGGCGTGAACCGCGGGGAGCTGCCCTACGCGCTGCGCGAGGGCGGGCGCCTGCGGCAGCTCAAGCACACCAAGATCCCGAGCGCGGGCCGTGCGGCGCTGGCGGTGCACCTCATGGGCGAGGCGCTCCGGCAGGACCCGCGCATCCGCGTCGGCGCGACCACCGTGACCAGCGATGGCGGCACCGTGACAGTCTCGACGGGCTACGAGGAGCGCCGGTATAGTGGATCGGGGGGCAGCGGGATCGTGGACTACGAGGTGCCGGCGTGAGCTTCGAGGCGACCGATCTGGACTACACGGCGCGGGACTACGACTCCCTGAACGCCCGGCTCATCTCTCTCTTTGGATCGGTGTTCCCGACGTGGACGGAGACGGAGACGGCCAACCTGGCCAACTACCTGCGGCGCGGGTTCGCGCACGTCGGGGCGGTCAACGATTATTACCTGACGCGCAAGGCGCGGGGTGCGTTCATTGGGGCGGCCACGGAGCGCCGCGACATGATCGCCCTCGGGAAGCGCCAGGCGTACGAACTGCCCGGCGCGACGGCTGCCACGGCGGACCTGACCGTCACCCTCGCCAACGGCCCGTTGGCCGGGGACGTGACGATCGCCGCGGGTGACGTCGTGCGGACGGCCGAGGCCGTCAGCCCCGTCGTGGGCGAGGTGCAGGCGAGCGTGACCATCGCGTCCGGCAGCACCACCGGCACGCTGGCGTGGCGGCACAGCCAGGCAAAGACCTGGCCGTACACGGCCACCATCGCGGCCAACCAGGAGGTCTACCTGCCCAAGGGGCCGTACCTCGACGGGTCGGCGGCGTTCTCGACGGGGCTGGGCGCGTGGACGGAGGTTGACTCCCTCGCGCTCTACGGGCCGACGGACCGCGTATTCGAGATCGCCGTAGACCAGAACGACCGCGCCACGGTGCGGTTCGGGGACGGCGTCACGGGGGCGGTGCCCACTGGTAGATTTACCGTCCACTACGAGGTGGGCGGCGGGGTGGCGGGCAATGCCGCGGCCGGCACGCTCACGCAGTTCGACAAGTCGTACTCGGACAGCCTCGGCAATGTGGCCGTGCTGACCGTGACGAACGCGGCGGCGGCCAGCGGCGGCACGGCGCGGCAGACGGTGAACGCCGCGCGGCAGCTCATCCCGCTGGCGAACACGGCGCCGCGCACGTCCGTGATCCGCACCGACTTCGAGGTGCACGCGCTTGAGGTGGCGGGCGTGGCGCGGGCGCTCATGCTCTCGAGCGACGAGGACGCCACGGTGCCCGAGGAGGAAGGGCGGCTGTACCTCGTGCCGGCGGGCGGCGGGACCGCCTCGGCGGCGCTCCTTGCCGCTGTCACGACGGCGGTCACGGAGACGTACCCGATCCTCACGGGGTACGACGTGCTCGTGGCGACGGCGCCCTACAAAACCATCGACGTGCGGGCCACCATCTGGATCGCGGCGGGCTACACGGCGACAGCCGTCAAGACTGCGGTGCTCGCGGCCCTGGCCGCGTGGTTTGCTCCGCAGGCGAGCGATGGCAGCGCGAACACCAACGTGGACTTCGGCTTCAACTACAAGGACGCGGATGGCCTGCCGGCGGGCGAGATCGCGCTATCCGACCTGTTCAACGTCGTGCGCGACACGGCCGGCGTGCGGAAGGTGGGGCCGGGCCTCGATGACTTCACGCTGAACGGCGCGCACGCCGACCCGGCGCTGGCCAACTACGAGTTCCCGGCGCTCGGGAGCGTCGTTTTGATCAATGGCGCGACGGGGGCGGCGCTGTGACGGACGCGGTCGTCAACGGTACGTTCGCCACCGCGGACGCTAGCGGCGAGCCGGGGCAGGCCGCCGACTGGACGCGCACGGCCTACCAGGCGCTCCCCGGGTGGGCGGCGTTCCGCCAGCCGGCGGGGTTCCTCGCGGTGGAGGAGCGCTTCGCGGCGCACGACGCCCCGGCGCGGCTCACGCTCACCTTCCCGGCGCCCACGCAGGCGATCGGCGTCGTGGCCAGCTGGCCCGTGGCGGCCGTGCTCGTGGCGCCGACGAACGCCATCCAGTTCAACAACATCGACCTCCACTACGCGCTGCGCCCCGGCGTCTGCTTCCAGATCTCCGGGCTGGCGCACCACGAGTTGGACGGCTACTGGACGGTGGTGCGGTCGGTGCTTGTGGGCAGCGACACCGTGGTTTACGTCACGGAGGATGTGCTCGCCATGGCGGTGGGCGCGCGCATCTACGCCGCGACGGCGATCAACGTCTACGCGGGCGCCCACGCCCACCACGCGGCCGTCGTCGATACCACGGCCTATCCTGTGGCGGCGCTGGCACCGGGCGCGACGATCGGCGTGCGCGTGGACCGCGGCGACCTCCAGACGATCGCCTTCCCGGGCGGCGAGACGACAGCGCGGGACGTTGCCGATGCGCTCGCGGACCTCGTGGTGGGCGGCGGGGCGCGCGTGGTCGACGGCCAGGTGGAGATCTACTCGGACACGCTCGGGCCGGGCGCCTACGTGCAGGTGGAGGCCGGCACGGCGGCGCTGACGTTCCCGACGGTGGAGGAGCGCGGCTGGGGGCAGATCGTGCAGCTCTGGCCCGCGGAGTTCGCCGATCCCGCCGCGGCGCCCACGGCCGAGGTAGCGGCGGTCATGCAAACGCGGCTGCAGCACGTGACCGCGGTCGCCCGCGCGAGTGCGACCCCGGATCGCGTGGATCTCGCGACCACGTGGGCGGGATCGAGTGCCACCCTGGAGATCGACGGCCTGGCCGGGGCCATCCACGACGCGGCGGCGTGGCCCGTTGCGATCGGCGGCCTGGATCTGGACCTCTGGGTCTTGACGGTGGGGGCGGTCACGGTGACCTTCGACGCTGGCGACACGACGCCGGCCCTTGTGGCCGAGCGCCTCCAACTCGCGCTCACGGCCGCCGGGGCGAGCGTGGTAGCGACGGCGAGCGCCGATCGCGTGTACCTCACCTGCCCGACGACGCTGCGCTGCAATGGCGGCGCGGCCAACGCGGTCCTGAACTTCCCGACCTACACGGTGCAGGGCGGCGGCCCGGCGATCGACGCGATCACTCTCGGCGGGACCGGTGCCGGCGTCGACGACATCGGCTGGTTCGCCGACTTCGATGCGGCGGCCAGCGTCCTCGGGACGTTCGGGGCGGAGAGTTCGGCGTCGGACACGGCCGAGGCGTTCACGTGGACCGACGTGCGCGGCACGTTCGACCACCTGGACGCCGTCACGGGCGGCTTCCGGTCGGCGTGCGACCCCGTAGCGCCGCCGGCCGCCGCGACGTGGACCAACGACGCCGAGGCGTTCGACGACCGCTGGGGGAACGACTGGATCACCACCTACGCGCCGTTCACGCCGACGCCGGGGGCCTGGGTCCCGCCGGGGGTGGCGCCCGACGCGCGGATCGTGGGGCGCCCGCTGACGTTCCCGCTGCAGGTTCTGGCGACCCGAGCGCTGCTCGCGGTGCACTCGGAGACCGACCAGACGTGGTACACGCTGGCCGTGACGCCGGGCACCTACGCCACGGCGGCGGCCCTCGTCGTCGAGCTGGAGGCGCGGCGGGTCGCCTCCGGCATGTTGGATGATGTGGCGTTCACCGCGACGCCGGACGGCGCAATCGCGCTCGGCTGGGATGGGACGGTGGGCGGCGACGGCGCGATCCACCTGGGCACGCCGCGCGGGGCGCAGGCGGCGCGCGACGCGCGCGCGACGCTCGGGCTGCACCCGCTCGCGAGCGACCCGGGCGCGTCGGGCGTGCCGGTGCCGGCGGGGTGGTACGCTGGCGCGCCGGTGGCGAGCTGGGACGCGGACGACGCCTACAGCGTCGACGCCTACAGCCGCGTGGTGTTCGCAGCGATCACGGACCCGGCGACCGCCGATGAGATCGCGGCGCCCAACGGGGCGCTGCCGGGCCTGTTCAACGCGCTGGACGGCGCGATCGCCGACTCGTACTCGGAGGCGTTCGCGTGGGTGGCGATCACGGCTAGCGGCGCCTACACGGGCTGGCCGCTGGCCACGTTCTCCTCGGGCGATCCGTTCGAGGACTTCCACGGGTGGTAAACCATGGCAAGCTCGGATTGGTCGGACCTAGACAATCAGCTGGCGTTCGCGAGCGTCGCGCAGGCGGCGACCACGGGCCTGACGCCGCCCAGCGGCGGGGGCACGTTCACGTACGCCTTCAACTCGCTGTCGGGCACGGTGACCGGCGCGGCGGGGAAGTTCTGCGTCCTGGGAAACTTCCACCCGACGTTGAGCGGAACGTGGATCGCGGGCGCCGTGAAGCGTCTCGCCGGATCGCAGAACACGGGCTTCTCGCCGTTCCTGTTCATCCAGGCGCCGGGGTACGACGTCAACGACCAGGCGTACATCCTGGGGCTCGAGGACGCCGACCCCTACCGCATCGTGCTGCGCAAGGGAACGATCATCGATGGCGTGCCGGCGGCGGACACGACGGGGACGTACCTGCGGCGATCGTCGCAGCAGTACCAGATCTCGGACGACCTGTGGCACCACCTCGCGCTCGAATGCGTGGAGCAGCCCAACGGCGAGTGCTACCTGAACGTCTGGGAGAGCGACCTCGCGGCGCATGCGGTGACGGCGCCGAGTTGGACGGCGATCGCGGGCATGGCGCAGTTCATCGACGACGCGGCGGGCATCAACTCCGGGTCGTTGCCGCTGAGCGGCGGCGGCTACGCGGGGTTCGCGTGCGCGGTGGCCGAGGCCATCGGCGTGCGCGCGGCGTTCGACCACATCCAGATCCGGCGACAGGTGTAGCCCATGGCGACGGCCCCCACCCTTCCCGGCGCCCCGCCCGCGGCAGCCCCCGTGGCGCGCGCGGACGGCTCGTGGTTCGACTGCTGGCCGGGCGTCCGATCCGGCTACGGGGCCGGATCCGGCGACGTGCTCGGGTGGGCCAGCGGGGCGGACCGCGCCCCGCTGCGGCCGGGGGACTACGTCGAGGTGGCGCAGGACGTC